>DATEWO010000263.1:0-6798 GCA_035257925.1 Propionibacteriaceae bacterium
TCGACCGGTTACGAGCCGGTATGGCCGAGCGTGAAACGGAGCTCCGCGAGACGCTCGGCCTGCCCGATGAGGAACCTCTCCGCTAGCCCGTTCGAGTTACCCCCGAAGGACCACGTCATGAAAACCGCCGAGATTCGGCGCCGCTTCCTGGATTTCTTCGCAATGCGTGACCACGAAGTCGTGCCGTCTGCACCGCTGCTCTACAACGACCCCACGCTGTTGTTCGTCAACGCCGGCATGGTGCCCTTCAAGCGGTACTTCAGTGGGGCCGAGACACCTCCGTTCGACCGCGCGACGAGTGTGCAGAAGTGCGTACGGACCCTCGACATCGACGAGGTCGGGAAGACAACCCGCCATGCCACTTTCTTCCAGATGAACGGGAATTTTTCCTTCGGTGACTACTTCAAGGCCGAGGCCATCCGGTACGCGTGGGAGCTTGTTACCGGTTCACAGGACGGCGGCGGATACGGCTTTGACCCTGCCAAGATCTGGGTCACCGTACTGAGCTCCGACGACGAGGCTGCGACGCTCTGGGAAAGCATCGCCGACCTGCCCCCGGCGCGGATCCAGCGGCGCGGAGTGCTCGACAATTACTGGCACATGGGCGTCCCCGGACCAGGGGGGCCGTGCAGTGAGATCTACGTCGACCGCGGCCCCGAGTATGGCCCCGATGGCGGCCCGGTGGTGGACGAGGATCGTTTCCTGGAGATCTGGAATTTGGTCTTCATGCAGGAAGAGCTGTCCGCGGTCCGGGGGAAGGATGACTTCGACGTCGCACGGGACTTGCCGCGTAAGAACATCGACACTGGCATGGGTCTGGAGCGCGTCGCCTACCTGCTGCAGGGAGTGGACAATCTCTACGAGATCGATCAGGTGTACCCGGTGATCGACCACGCCGCACAGCTGGCGGGCAAGCGCTACGGCGCCCACCATGAAGACGACGTACGGCTCCGGGTGGTCGGCGACCACATCCGATCCGGCCTGATGTTGATCACTGATGGGGTCACGCCCGGCAACGAGGCTCGCGGCTACGTGCTGCGCCGGCTGCTGCGTCGGGTGGTACGAGCGATGCGACTGCTCGGCGTGAGCGAGCCGGTGTTGCCAGAGTTGTTGCCGATCAGCCGCGACCTCATGGCAGAGTCCTACCCCGAGGTCGCCTCTGACTGGCCGCGGATTTCCCAGATCGCGTACGCGGAGGAGGACGCCTTCCGGCGAACCCTGGCTACCGGTACCCAGATCTTCGACCTCGCCGTGGCCGATGCCAGGCGGGAGCAGCAAACGGTGCTCAGCAGCGAGCGAGCGTTCCAGCTGCACGACACGTACGGGTTCCCCATCGACATCACCTTGGAGATGGCTGCTGAGCAGGGGCTGAGCGTCGACGAGGCAGGTTTCCGACGGTTGATGCAGGAACAGAAGGACCGTGCCAAGGCCGACGCCAAGTCCAAGAAGGCAGGCGCTCAGGCGGTGGAGATCTACCGCGAGTTGCGCGCACTCGGGCCCACCCCCTTCACCGGCTATACCGAGTTGAGCACCGAGTCGAAGGTCCGCGGCATAGTCGTGGACGGGATCCTCTCTGAGGCCGCTGAAGAGGGCGACCTGGTTGAGGTTGTCTTGGATCAGACGCCGTTCTACGCCGAATCGGGCGGCCAAGACTCCGATGCCGGCCGGATCATCGGTGATGGCGTTGAGCTTGAGGTCGTCGATGTGCAGCGTCCGGTCAAGGGCCTGATCGTGCATCGGGTACGGGTCAAGCAGGGTGAGCTGCTCAGCGGCGCACAGGTGCTGGCTGCGGTTGATGGTGAGTGGCGGCTTGGAGCGTGCCAGGCGCATTCGGGAACTCACGTGATGCACGCGGCGCTCCGGCAAGTGCTGGGCCCGACCGCGTTGCAGAGCGGCTCGTACAACAAGCCCGGCTACCTACGCCTGGACTTCGCCTGGCAGAGCGGACTGAGCAAGCAAATCCGGGCCGACGTCGAGGAGGCGGCGAACCAGGCGATCCGCAAGGACCTGAACGTCGCCGCGACGATCATGCCGCTGACCAGGGCCCGCGAGATCGGCGCGCTCGCCCTCTTTGGCGAGACCTACGACGAGCAGGCGGTACGGGTCGTCGAGATGGGGGGGCCCTGGTCGCGGGAGCTGTGCGGCGGCACCCATGTGCAACACACCTCCCAGATCGGATTGGTCACGCTCACCGGCGAGTCCAGTGTCGGGTCTGGCGTTCGACGGGTTGAGGCGTTTGTTGGCATCGAGGCGTTCCGCTATCTGGCGAGGGAGCGGTCGCTGGTGCTGGAACTCAGCGACGCGCTCAAAGTGCAGCCTGAGCAACTCCCCGATCGGATCAACAAGCTCGTTGCGCAACTCAAAGAGGCCGAGAAGCGGATCGCGGACCTGAGAAACCAGACCGTGTTGTCCGATGTCGGCAGCATCGTCGCCAAGAGCCACGACATGTGGGGGGTTGGCTACATTGCCCACCAGGCTGATGGCCTGTCCGGCAACGACCTCCGGTCCCTCGCCTTTGAGATCCGCAACCGCGTCCAGAACACAGCATCAGTTGTGGCCCTGGTCGGCGGACCCGTCGATAAGCCGAGTGTGGTCATCGTGACGACTCAGGGCGCCCGAGACCGCGGCCTGGACGCCAGCGAACTGGTACGCGTCGCCAGCGAGACCCTGGGAGGTCGCGGTGGTGGCAAGGCCGACATCGCTCAGGGCGGCGGCACCGACGGAAGTCGCGCGGAAGACGCCCTGAAGGCCGTGGAGTACGCCATCGGGCACGCGCTGCAGTCCTAGTGGCCGCGCGTTTGTTACTCCTCCGGCGAAGGACTCAGCGGCGGGCAGGCCAAAACGCGGTGGTTGAGATGGCGGACCGTCAGATCTTGTAAGGCATCGGTTTCAGGCATCTTAGGTTTTGGCCGCCCGCCGCTGAGCCCTTCGCCTTCGCGTGGGTCACGCGGCCCGACTGCAGCGTGTGCCCGAGGGCTGGGTCACGGCCTCATGTCGGCCGTCCGCGCGGCCCATGGAGCCGCCACATACGATGTCGGTCTTGCGGGTCCCGGCTGGACAAGCAGAGCGTTCACGGCCGCACTGACCGACAGTCAGGCCACGGGGTGCAAGAGAGGACCAGGACAGATGCGACGCGGCGTACGGCTGGCACTGGATTGGGGGGACGCGCGGATCGGGGTTGCGGCGTGTGACAAGGACGGTGTCTTGGCGTATCCGGTGAGGACTGTTCGGGCAGGGGCGGAGGAGATCGCCGAGTTGGAGGCACTGGTCGCTGACTACGAGCCGATTGAGGTGCTCGTGGGATTGCCGCGCAGTCTGAGTGGCGGTGAGGGTCCGGCGGCGGGGAAGGCTCGAGAGCGGGCTGGGCGGCTGGCAGGTGCGATGCGTGTGCCGGTCAGGCTGGTGGATGAGCGACTGACGACCGTAACGGCATCGCAGCGGCTGTCTCAGAGTGGGAAGCGGGTGAAGGATCAACGGGAGCTGATCGACACAGCGGCTGCAGTCGCAATTTTGGAGCAGGCATTGGCGTTTGAACAATCCCGGGGAATCCCGCCGGGGCAGCTAGTATCAGCTTCTGGCGGCCCGGTCATCGACGGGCCAGACCTGCCTGGCGGCTCCGGGCAGGAGAGGCCTCTGCAGACCTGAGGGAGATCAGCAAGCGTGTCATCGATGCTCGACCCAGAGGTCCCACCGAGCCAATCCGAAGAAATCGCGCGTACCGCAAAGAGTTGCTTCGCGGTGTTTGTCGCCGCCGCCGTACTGGTGCTCGGCGGTTACTTTGTCTGGGATAAGACCAGCACCTTCTTGTCCACCTTCGGTGAGGTCCCCGACTATCCCGGCCCGGGTACCACCAAGATCCTCGTCGACGTACCTGAAGGCGCGTCCTTAGATGTGATCGGCGGCCTCTTGGTGGACCGCGATGTGATCAAGTCGCGGAAGGCCTGGGACAGGGCTCTGCGCACAGAGGAGCGCGCGACCAGCATTCAGGCTGGCAGGTACCTTATGAAGACCCAGATGAAGTCGATTGACGCCCTCCGGCTGCTGATCAATCCCGGCAGCTCCAAGATTCGCCTGCAGTTCACCGTCCCCGAGGGACTTCGGCTCACTGCCCAGGTGAATGCCCTGGTGAAGGGCACCAAGATCAAGAAATCGGCGTATGAGGCAGCGTTGGACAAACCCAAGACCCTCCAACTGCCCAAGTACGCCAAGCAGCGACCCGAAGGTTTCCTCTTCCCGGATACCTACGAACTGACTGCGGACTCGACGGCGACCTCGACACTGAAGCAAATGGTCGAACAGTACAAGTCGGTCACGCGCGAGATCGAGTTTGAAGCCGATGCAAAGAAGCTCAAGCGGACACCGTATGAGGTGCTGATCGTGGCCAGCATCATCGAACGTGAGGTGCGCCGGGAAGAAGATCGCGCCAAGGTCGCGCGGGTCATCTACAACCGGCTCGACAAGAATAGGAAACTCGAGCTCGACTCGACCGTGACCTACGCCGAGAATCTCAAGACCACGACGACCACCAAAGAGGACCGCAAGAGCAAGTCGAAGTACAACACCTACCGCTACAAGGGATTGCCGCCCGGGCCGATTTCGGCGCCCGGGAAGGACGCGCTCGAGGCGGCCGCGAACCCCGAGAAGGGTAAGTGGCTCTACTTCGTCACAGTGAATCTGGACACTGGCGAGACAAAGTTCGCGGAGAATCAGAGCGATTTCGAAAAGATCCGCTTGGAGTTCCAGACCTGGTGCCAGTCCCATCCCGGCCGATGTGAAAGCTGACCTCCGCACCGCGACCGGCGTGAGGCGCTGCGCCGTGCTCGGCTCGCCGATCGAGCATTCGCTTTCCCCGACTCTGCACCGCGCCGCCTACGCCCATCTCGGCCTGAATTGGACCTACGAGCGGGTTGAGATTGATGAGCCCGGGCTCGCCTCCTTCGTCCACGGACTCGATGCAGCCTGGCGCGGTCTCAGCCTGACCATGCCGCTGAAGGTTGCGGTCTTGGAGCTCGGCCACGTGGACCAGTTGGCCCGGCTGGCTGGCGCGGGCAACACGCTCGTACTGGAAGGCGGCGAGCGCCGGGTTTACAACACCGATGTTGGCGGCTTGATTTGGGCTGTCGGGCGGGTGAGCGCAGCGCCGCTGCCTCGGGTGACGATCTTGGGCACCGGGGCGACCGCACGGTCGGCACTGCTCGCCACAAGCGACCTGGGCGCGCAGCTGGTGACCGTTGTGGCGCGTACGCCGGCTAGGGCCGAGGCGCTCAGGGCGCTGAGCGCTCAGTTGGGCGTAAGCCTGGAAATCAGACCATGGTCCAACGAGGTTCCTGATGCTGATCTTGTGGTTTCCACGGGCGTGTCTGGCGCCGCCGATAGCATCGCACCTGCTGTGGCGCGCAGCGCCCCACTGATTGTGGACATCATTTACGACCCCTGGCCAACTGTCCTCGCATCGGCGGCCGAGCGAGCCGGCTGCACTGTCGTCAGCGGGCTGGATTTGCTGATCGGTCAGGCGCTGCTGCAGATCGAGCTGATGACCGGCCGTGCCGTCGCAGCCGACGTCCTTTACGCCGCCTTGGAATCTGAGCGGGTCGACCGCCAGCGCGTGCAAGACTGCTGATCATGCTCCGATGGCTCACAGCCGGCGAGTCGCACGGTCCGGCGCTGGTGGCAATCCTGGAAGGTCTGCCGGCTCATGTGCAGATCACCAGCGGCGACATCGCCGATGCTCTCGCCCGCCGCAGATTGGGGTTCGGGCGCGGGGCGCGAATGAAATTCGAGGCGGACGCTGTCACAATCCTCGGCGGGATCCGGCATGGCGAGACCCAAGGTGGTCCGATTGCCATTCAGGTGGCCAATTCCGAGTGGCCCAAGTGGGAGGCCGTCATGGCGGCCGACCCGGTTCCGGCGTCGGAACTCCAGGGACAGGCCCGTAACGTAGCGCTGACCAGACCGCGTCCCGGTCACGCTGACCTGGTCGGCATGCAGAAGTACGACTTCGAGGAGTCCAGGCCGGTGCTGGAACGTGCCAGCGCCCGAGAGACCGCGGCCCGAGTGGCGCTGGGCCGGCTGGCATCCGCGTTCTTGCAGCAAGGGCTCGGTGTCAACCTGCTGAGTCACATTGTCGAGCTGGGGACTGCAAAGGCGCCTGCCGGAGTGATCCCGACCGCAGCCGACTTGCCCGCTATCGATGAGGATCCGGTTCGCTGCTTCCACTCCACGGCCAGCGCTGCCATGGTCGCTGAGGTAGAGCGTGCACAGAAGGACGGCGACACGCTTGGCGGTGTCGTCGAGGTCGTGGCGTGGGGCCTGCCGCCGGGGTTGGGTTCCTATGTTCACTGGGATCGCCGCCTGGATGCACAGCTGGCGGGTGCGCTGATGGGAATTCAGGCCATCAAAGGTGTGGAGATCGGCGATGGATTCGAGCTGGCTCGTAGTCGAGGCAGCACAGCCCACGACGAGATCGTTCCGGGTGAGCAGGGCATTTCCCGAGCGTCGCACCGGTCGGGTGGCACCGAGGGCGGTATGAGCACCGGTGAAGTGCTGCGGGTTCGTGCAGCGATGAAGCCGATCTCGACGGTGCCGCGGGCTCTCCGTACCGTCGACGTGGCGACCGGCGAGGCAGCAGTCGCCCATCACCAGCGCTCGGACGTGTGCGCCGTACCGGCGGCGGGCGTAGTCGCTGAGGCCATGGTGGCCCTTGTGCTGGCGAATGCTGCACTTGAGAAATTCGGCGGCGACTCGGTGGCGGAAACCAGGCGCAACTATGAGAGCTATCTCAAACAGCTAGCGGATCGC
>DATEWO010000264.1:0-5755 GCA_035257925.1 Propionibacteriaceae bacterium
TGAGGCCGCCGCTGGATTCGACGAGTCCGACAATGAGCGGACTATAGAGCTCGAGCCGGTGCCGGCCGCCGCGGAGGAAACAGCCACCGCTCCCGTTGCCGACACCGCGCCGACAGCTTCACGACCGGGACCTGCCGCGGCTGCGGGGGTTGCCGACTTCACCCCACCCGTTGCCGAACCTCCTGGCTCCACCACTCCTCGGGGCGACGCTGAGCAAGGCGCCCTGAATGTTGTCGGCACTGTGGTACCGGTTCTCCTGAAGCGCTTCGGTCCGGCTCTCGCCATTCTCGGCCTGCTGCTGATTGTGGTGATCAAGATCATTCGACGCAAATCCTGAATCAACTGGTGGACAGTCAGCTGTACGCGATCACGGTCTGCGTCCTGATCCGTCGTGGCGACACCTGGCTGCTGGTGCTGCGAGCTCCAGATGTCGCGTACGCGCCGAACATGATCGGACTGGTCGGCGGCCATGTTGAGGTCACTGAGCCTGAGGCCGGTGTGTTAGAGGCCACCGCTCGACGCGAAGTTGCCGAGGAAGTTGGCCTTGACCTTTCCGAGGTACCGCTGACGTACCTGGAGTCGGAGTTCTTCATTACCCCCGGTGGAGAGCGGCAGATCACGGTGACCTTCGCAGCCTCAGCCCCATCGGGCGATGAGCCGTCGGTGAACGCGCCGGCTGAGCTAGCCGAGGTCCGGTGGTGGACCATCGGCGATCTTGAGGCCGATCCGCGTTGCCCGGCGTGGCTGCCAGCACTCATCCGCCGGGCAGCCCTTGCCTCGGGCTACGGGCATGTGCCCTGAGCGCACATTGGTTAGTTGAGCGCCCGGAGGCGTACGGTCTCCGGCATGCTGCGAAGCTTGTCGATCACCTCAGCTGTCAAGACACCGGCGATATCGGTGATCACATAGCCCAGCTCGCCGCGGGTCGAGAGCACCTGGCTCTCGATGTTGACGTGAGCGTTCGCCAAGAGCCCATTGACCGTGGCCAGCACGCCGGGCACGTTCTGGTGGACATGCAGCAGCCTGCTCCGTCCGGCGATGCTGCCCGTCTGCACCTGCGGCAGATTGACAGACATCGTGGTGTGCCCGCTGTCGGCAAAATCGCGCAACTTACCCGCCACGAACCGGCCAATGTCGGTCTGCGCCTCCTCGGTCGATCCACCGATATGAGGGGTCAAGATCACGTTTGGGATGTTTTGCAGACTGTTGGCGAATCGATCTCCGGCGCTCTTGGGCTCTTCGGCGAAGACGTCCAGCGCGGCGCCAGCAATGTGCCCACTGAGCAGGTGCTCCCGCAACGCCTCATGATCAACAACGAAGCCGCGGCACAAGTTGAGGAACAAGCTGCGCCGGCGCATCTTGGCAAACTGCTCGGCACCGAATAGACCGGCATTCCCAGGCCGGCCATCCACATGCAAAGTGACCGTCTCGGCGACCTCCAGCAACTCGTCCAGGGTCTCGCAGCGCCGCGCGTTACCCAGCGCCAGCTTGTCTGCTATGTCGTAGAAATAGACCCGCATGCCGATCGACTCGGCCACCACGGACAACTGGCTGCCGATATTGCCGTAGCCGACAATGCCCAGCGTGCGACCTCGCACCTCGTGCGCGCCCTTGGCCGACTTGTCCCAGAGCCCCGCATGCATTTTCGCGTTCTTGTCGGTGAGATGCCGGGCCAAGGCAATGATCTCAGCGATCACGAGCTCTACCACACTGCGGGTGTTGGAGAAGGGCGCGTTGAACACAGGAATGCCGAGCCGCGCGGCGGCTGGCAGGTCGATCTGGTTGGTGCCGATACAGAAGGCACCGACTGCCAGCAACTGCGGGGCAGCCTCGAGGACGGTTTCGGTCACGTTGGTCTTGGAGCGAATGCCCAACAACTGGACCTCACCGAGGGCATCGATAAGTTCGGTCTCGTCGAGCGCTCCCCTGACGGCTTCGACCTCGATCCCACGCTCAGTGAGCAGCCGGACGCCTTCCGGATGGATGTTCTCCAGCAGTAACGCCTTCATGATTCCTCGTCGGTCTGGCAGTGAAATGCAGCCACCAGTGTAGGAATGCGGCCGAGGGAGAAACCCGATATCTCAGGCGACGACGGAGGGCGCCAGCTCGACATAACTGCTCCAGGAACCCCGTCCTGCCGCCGACACAATCCCGTCGAGGCAAGCATCGGCGAACACATCTGCGGCACCGGCCAGCAGCGCATTGAAGGCGAACAATGTATGAACCTGATCTTCGGCGAGTAGTCGGCGCGACGAAGCGAGACAGAAAACCGTGTCGCCATCGAACATGGAGTGAACTGGCCGGATGGCACGGGCCATTCCGTCGTGGGCGACTGCGGCGATCTTGGTGGCTTGGGCTTTGGTCAGAATCGCATCGGTCATGACTACGCCGATCGTCGTGGCAGCGGTCCGCTGGGCACGAGCGATGGCAATTGCCAGCACCTCTCGCTCGGCATCACTTGGGGTCGCGAGCAGCTGCATCCGATCGGCCCACAACCGGCCGGTCGCCGGGTCAACGGGTGACCCGGCTGCGTTGACGACCACAGCCGCTGCAACCCAGACGCCCGACTCGAGCCCCTTTTCGGCGTACCCGAAGCCTCCCTTGATACCTCCGCAGACCGCTCCGGTTCCAGCGCCCACTGATCCGGTGACAGGTTGCTCTGTGGTAGCTGCCGCCAGCGCCGACCGTCCGAAGTCAGTCGTCGGTCGGTTGCCAAAAGCACCACCGCGCCCGAGGTCGAAGATCACCGCCGCGGGCACGATGGGCACCACCTGATGAGGCTCCGGACCAACCGGCCACCCGATTCCGGCGGCCTCGAGACCGGCCATGACACCATTCGCTGCGGCCAGCCCGTAGGCGCTCCCGCCAGTGAGTACGACCGCATGCACCCGATCAATCGCCGTCGTGGGATGCAAGAGGTCAGTCTCTCGAGTGCCCGGGCCGCCACCGCGGACATCCACCCCGCCGACCGCTCCGTCACGAGCCAGCACAACGGTCGTCCCGGTGAGCCAGCCTTCGCCGTCGGTGGTGTGGTGGCCGATCTCGAATCCTTCGATCACCCGCTCATTCTGCCGACTTGTCAGACTCCAGTTGAGCTATAGCTCCAACCACGTTCTGACACGGTTTGTCAGGGCACGGGTGTGCTGCTTCCGGCGACCGTGTAGAGCGAGGAACGCAGGCCGAACATGCGCTGGAAAGTCGTACCCGAGACAGTCGCGGTACGCGAGCTTCCGATGATCTTGATCGTCTTGACTCGACCGCCCCAGGCGCCGGCGCCGTCGCGGCTGCTGATCTGCAGCTTCTTCACCGTCCCAACCGAAGGCCAGACCCGGCTGATGCTGCTTGCGCTCAGCGTCCGAGTCCAGGCCTGTGACTTGATCACTCCGTCGTAGGGATCCCGCCGCGCAGCGAGATAGGGGTAGTCACCTTTGGCGGTGTGCCCGCCATTGGAGGAAGCGAATTGAGTGAGTGCCACCACACCTCGGTGGCTGACAATGACCCCTGCCGTGGCCTTCACTGCCGCATTGCCGCCATTGGTTTCGCGACTCATCCCGCGGTAGAACTGGCAGGCGGTGGTATCACAGATGTCGTATCCGGAGTAACCGGCGAACTTCCAGAGCCGGACCGCATACGACCGCGCCGCGACCGCCTGCGCGCGTACCGCATTGGCCGCCCAGGAGGTAGGCATCTCGGCAGGCACGACTCCTTTCACATAGTCCTCCAGGAGCACGTTGTTGATCGTTCGTCCGCCGGTCCCCCTCTTGATCAACGCCACACTCCCCCGGTACGGACGCACTGACCCGTTCGGAAGCACGACTTTCACGATTTTGGAACGAGTCGAGAACGACCAGGTGCCGGTGCTCAGTCCGGTCGACTTCGTCACATAGCTTCCGCTGCTCGTCCGGTAGCTGAGCCGGTAGCCGACGCCTGAGCGACTAATGCGCCACGACTTGTATTTGGCTCCTGTCGGCACCGGATAACGACGACCAGCCCTGTCAGTCACGGTCAGGCCGCTCGCCGGCAGGACCCGTAGGCTGTTGTCGTCGTCGGCGGTGATCCAGACCTTGATCTTGGTTCCGCTCGGCAGCTTGCTGAGCTGAGTACCCCGGTAGTAGAACGCCAGAATCTGTTTCCAGGACAACCCTTTCCGAGCTGCCCCGTACGCCCCATATTGGGACATGCCCCAGCCGTGGCCCCAGCCGGCGCCGCGGATCGTGAAGGTACCGGATTTTGCCGAGACCGCTGAGTCAGCGTGCGCCGGGATCGTCGTGAGCACCGCAGAAGTGCCGAACACGGTGAGAGCGATGACAGCGCCGAGAAGACGTCTGGTTCGGACGCGGATGGCGGCAGGCACCGGCGAAGAAGACATGACCAGTCCATTCGTGGGGAATTGGCCATAGCCTGCAGCAAGTCAATCCCGATACGCCAGTGAAGAAAAGAGATTGATGTTACTAATGTGACTTTGAATCGATTGGAATCATTTTGATCAGGAAGCGAGGGTGACCTCGGTGCCCTTCTCGGCCGATGCATAACAGGCGTCGATCACGACCGCACGAGCCAGCGCCTGCTTGCCGCGATGGTTGGTGTAGTCATCTGAACGCACTTTGGAAATGAAGTCCATGACAGACTCCGCATGCAGGCCATCGGGTGGGATGTTTGGATGCAGGGTCGCCGGCACACCCGCTTTCTCGGTCCAGACGCTCAGGCTGCGATCCGGGTCATCAGGAGCGCCCCAGTCGATGCTGGCACCGCCGTCGGCGCCGTAGAGCGTGACGTAGCAATGGTCTTTCGGGATCCACTGCGCCCAGCTCGACTCCAAAAGCAATGTCCCTCCACCGTGAAGTCGCAAGAAGGCAGTGGAGAGGTCCTCCACATCGAAGGCGCCGGGCTGCACCCCGGTCTTGCGCATGAACGGCGACGGCGAACTGCCCCTTCCGCGTGGACCGAACTCTGCGTACGTCGCCGCTGTGACCGCCCGAACCTGCGGCTCATCCAGCAGGTAGAGCGCAATGTCGAGCATGTGCACTCCCAGATCCATCAACGGTCCGCCGCCCGAAGCGGCCCGCTGGGTGAACCAGCTGCCGAGCCCCGGAATCCCCTCGCGCCGTAGCCAACCGGTTTTGGCGTAATAAATCGGGCCAAGGAGGCCGTCGTCAATCATTTTCTTAAGGACTTGTACGTGGCCGCGTCGCCGATGGTTGAAGGAGACATCGAGGACCCGGTCGTTGCGCTCGGCCGCCTCCACCATCAGCCGAGCGGTGTCGGCGTTCTCGGCCATCGGTTTCTCCGAGAGCACATGCAGGCCGGCCTCTAGGGCCGCCACGGCTATCGGAGCGTGCAAGGTGGTCGGCGCCGCGATGCTCAGCAGATCAAGCTGGCAATGATCAACAAGATCCTGCCAGTTTGTGTGGCGGTGCTCCTCCCGAATGCCGTACACCGTTCCCAGACTCTGCAGCGCATCAGTCTCCATTCCGGCCAGCGCCACAAGATCAACATCGGCCGCCTCCGCGTACGCTGCCATATGTTGCTGGCCGGCCCAGCCGAGACCGATGACACCGGCACGGAGCCGACCTGTGGCACTCATGCGCCTACCTCTTCGAGCCGCGTATTGAACAGGGGCGCTGGCTGGTTGACGACCGATGGCGCTGTGAAGTCGGCGCCTTGTTCGGGTCTGGCCCACAGCACTGCGTTGGCCAGCACCCGCTTGATGTCCGGGTGGTGATAGATCGGGTACTCCTGATCACCGGGCGAGAAG
>DATEWO010000265.1:0-14334 GCA_035257925.1 Propionibacteriaceae bacterium
GGTCGATACCGCTGACGTCTACGGCGGCGGTCAGTCGGAAGAGATCATCGGCCGCTGGTTCGCCAGCCGATCCGCCGATGTCACCGAGCGCGTAGTGCTCGCCACGAAGGGCCGGTTCCCCATGGGTGATGAACCTAATTCCCTCGGGCTGTCAACCCGGCATCTGACGCGGGCGCTCGACGCATCGTTATCACGACTCGGGCTTGACTCGATCGACCTCTATCAGGTGCATGCCTTCGACCCGTGGACGCCGTTGGACGAAACTCTGCGTACCCTGGACGGCTTCATCCGAGCGGGCAAGATCAGTTACTACGGCCTGTCCAACTTCACAGGCTGGCAACTGACGAAGCTGGTGCACCTCGCGAAGGCTCTCGGTGTGGCGCCACCGGTGACGCTGCAGCCGCAGTACAGCCTGATCGTGCGCGAAATTGAATGGGAGATTGTGCCCGCTGTGCTGGATGCAGGCATGGGGATGCTGCCTTGGGGCCCGTTGGGCGGCGGCTGGCTGTCTGGCAAGTACAAGCGTGACGAGCGCCCGACCGGGAGCACTCGGCTCGGAGAGAATCCGCAACGCGGCATGGAAGCGTACGACCGACGAGGTACCGAGCGCACCTGGAACGTGATCGATGCCGTACAGAAGGTGGCCGAGGACCGCGGTGTCTCGATGGCCGAGGTGGCTCTGGCCTGGGTCACGGACCGGCCAGGAGTGACGTCAACGATCTTGGGCGCACGCACTACCGACCAGCTGGAAACCAACCTGCGTGCTGCCGACTTGCACCTCAGTGCCGAGGAGACCGCGGCGCTGGACCAGGCAAGCGACCTGCAGGCGACGGACTATCCGTACGGTGAGCTGGGAGTCGACCAGCGCAGCCGCAATCTCGCTGGCGGCTGAGGCACGTTGGAGCCCTGCACTCCGGAAGCTCCGTGCGATAGCTCCACTCGGGGAGCTCTGCATAGGTTGCCTGCGGTCTGCATACGTTGCAACCTGTGCAGAGTGACCGCAACCAACGTGCACGTAGGTTGCAGCACCCGAGTGGGCGAGGAGAGAGTCCAGCGATCAGCGATACGACCACACAAAAGTGGTCGTCAACAACATCACTGAATCGATCTAGCCGTGTGGCAATTGACCGCTTTCGGGAGTCCTTCCAGGCGGACGCACCCGGACAGCGATGTCGTCATTGCGCAACAAGTTGCCAAGCGAGTCGCCTGTAGGGCGCCTAATGTTTCACCTCCGCCCATCTTTCTGCAACGAGTTCGCGCTGTTGCCCTTGGAGGAGGAGGTCAAAATGGGAGCATGGCTCACAAACAGCTGTTGCATAGGGCGACCAGCTGAAGCTAGGAGGAAAGACATGGAGATCATCGGGGTCATCGTCGCTGGCATCATCATTGGCCTGCTGGGAAAGTTCGTTGCTCCGAGTAGTCGGGACAACATCCCGCTCTGGCTCACGATCCTGTGTGGCATCGGGGGTGTCATCATCGGCTGGTACCTCTACACACTGTTCGGCGGCGACGGCAGCCCGGGCATTGACTGGGTCCGCTGGCTCATCGCGATCGTCGTCGCTGCGGTATTGGTCATCATCGCCTCGACACTGACGGCCAGGATGGGAGCCCGGCGCACGCAGGCATAGCCCTTACCACCGACTCCTTTCTGGCGCCCCACTTTCTCGCGCACCCCACCTTTGATGGGGTGTGAGCGAGAAGGTGGGGCGTCAGCCCTGTTGCCCAACATCAATCGATGAACTTCTCACCAATCCTGATTATTTGACGTGACAGGCTGGTACCTCGCCGGCCTGGTGTCGAGCGTCGGCAATGCCTTGATCGGCACCTGGCTGCTGTCGTCGAACCGCCTCCATCAGCATGGACCCGAACATTTCACCTCTTGCGGGTGATGCCCAGCCCGCCTGCTCATGGGACGCTTCGGCAATGGTGAGCGCGTCAGGCAAGAGGTGGTATCGATGAACGCGGTTGCGTGGCTTCCATTGATCTTGTATCTGGTTGAACTGACGATCAAAATTGTGGCGCTCGGCACAGTGCCCAGCAATCGTCGACCGTCCTCCTCCATTGCCTGGTTATTGCTCATTGTGGTGACGCCGATTCTCGGCCTGGTGCTCTTCCTTTTGATCGGCAGCCCATTCGTACGCGGTCGGCGAGCCAAGGTCCAGGCTCTGGCCAACCAAGTCATAGCCGAACGTACTGTCGAGACTCCTGAGCTGCCGCCTGGTGCTGACATCCCGGTCGGGGTGGACAGCCTGATTCGCATGAACCGACGTTTGAGCTACTTGCCGTGTGTTACGGGTGTGAGCCATGGATTGTTCGGCGATTCCGAGGCCTCCATCAAAGCGATGACCGAGGCAGTCAATGAAGCTGAGGTGACTGTCCACGTCGAGTTCTTCATTACGGCGTGGGACGACACCACTGACATCTTGATGACGGCGTTGGCCGATGCGGTCAAGCGTGGCGTTCGGGTGAGGTTGCTCTACGACGACGTGGCGTCTCGCCGGTATCCAGGGTTCAAGGAGATGAACTCACGGCTCACCGCGGTCGGGATCGAGTGGCACGAGATGATGCCGATCAAGCCCTTGAAGGGCAAGTGGCGTCGGCCGGATCTGCGTAATCATCGCAAGCTCCTTGTGGTGGACAGCAAGGTGGCTTTCATGGGCTCGCAAAACATGATCGACGCTAGCTACGACATACCGAAGAACATCAAGATCGGCAGGCGTTGGAAGGATCTCAACATCAAGATCAGCGGCGAAATCGTCACCGAACTTGAAGCGGTCTTCGCCATGGACTGGTACACCGAGACCGGAGAGCGGTTGGGCACTGAGATTGAGTTCGTGGCCGATCCCGACGGAGACGTCGTTCCGATGCAACTGCTGCCGTCAGGACCCGGATATCTGACCATGCCGAACCTGAGACTCTTCAGCGGACTGGTACATCGCGCGCAGCACACGTTGTCCTTGACCAGCCCATATTTCGTGCCCGACGACTCCCTGTTGGAGGCGATCACCACGGCCGCCTACCGGGGTGTCGCGGTTGAGTTGTTCGTATCCGAGCAGGCCGACCAGTTCGTGGTCCAAAACGCCCAAGCCTCGTACTACGAGGTCCTGCTGGAGGCAGGCGTGAAGATCTACCAATATCCCAAGCCGACTGTGTTGCACGCCAAGCACTTCACCGTCGACGACATCGTCGGCATCATCGGCTCGAGCAACATGGACTACCGCTCCTTCGGACTGGATTACGAAATCACGCTGATGTCGACCGGCCAGCAGTTTGTTGCCGACCTGCAGGCAGTCGCCGATGAGTACCGAGCGGTTTGCCGCGAATTGACACTTGCCGAGTGGCGCCAGCGACCAAGGGGCCAGCGGTATGTGGAGAACGTGATGCGGCTGGTCTCGGCACTGCAGTAGTCAGTGACGCGGTCGTCTTCACTCACCAAGTGGTCATGAACAACATCACTTTCGAGGAAATCGATGTTGTTCCTGACCGGTTTTGCTCGCTTCTGAGACCCTTGGGCTGGCCTTGCAGTGATCGAAAGGATGCATCCGTTGACGGCGTTCAAGCACAGACTGGTGCGTATCGGCAATCGGATGAGCGTCTGGATGTATCGCGCATCCGACGGTCGGCTCCTGAACACCAACAAGGCCAAGGTCTTGATGATCACAACCCCCGGCCGCCGAACGGGTGTGCTGCACTCCACCTGTGTGCGCTACCTCGAGACACCCGACGGTTTCCTCGTCTGGGGAACCGCCTCCGGCGCAGCACGGGATCCGGACTGGTTTCGCAACTTGCGTAAGGCGAAGGTCGCCGACGTACAGATTGGAGCCAAGACCATCCAGGCGCGGCCTCGCGAGCTTCTCGCCGACGAACGGGAAGCAGCCTGGAAGAACACTGTGCTTGCTCAGGCGCCTGAGGTAACGAAGTACGCCCAAAAAGCCAGGCGGACGATTCCGGTAGCCCTCCTTGAGCCAATCGACGGTCTGCCACAGCAAGCTCAGAATTGACTAGGGCATAGCCATACTCAATACTCCAAGCATGGCAGAACCGAACGCGCCCGCACCCGGCCGAATTGAGTATCTGCAGCTACCAGCCCTCGATCTTGAGCGTTCGGCTGCCTTCTACGAAGGTGTCTTCGGATGGTCGATTGACCCCAGCAGCGGAAGCTTTGAAGCACCCGGAATCATCGGCCAGTTGATCACCGACGCAGCACCCGCAACTACTGGTGGGCCGGTGCTGTGGATCTCAGCCGATAGCCTCTATCGGGTGCTGGGCCGCGTCGAGGCCAACGGCGGCAAGGTGCGTGGCCGTCCGCAACTTGACGGCGGTGAGCGGTGGCTCGCCGAGATCGACGACCCGGCGGGCAACCGCCTCGGCATTGTGGTACCGGTTGGTGCAGCTCAGTCCCAGACCATGATCGCGGTACGCGACGTCGAGGCGTCAAGCCGCTGGTACCAACAGCTGCTCGGTCTCCGCAGTGATCATGGAGGACCCGAGTACGAGCGGCTGCTCGCCGGCAGCACCCTCGTCCTTCAACTTCACCATCGAGACGTCGAACACCACCACGGAGTCTTCGCGAGCCCCGATCTCGAGGTCGGTAACGGCGTTCTGCTGTGGTTCGGCGAAGTAGCTGATTTCGACGACGTCGTAGGGCGCGCAAAACAGCTCAATGCGCCGATCGTGCGAGCGCCTCACCGCAACCCTCCCGAAGGCGAGGGCAACGGTCCGGGCCATCGCGAAATCTGGATCAAAGACCCGGATGGCTACACCGTGGTCCTTGCCAGCCCGGACGGTGAGGCATTCGAGCCGCCAGAGATCACCTGAGATCGTGGTTACGCCACTCGGGCGTGCCGCCAGATGTCAACGGCTAGGGCGGCGAAGGCGGCGACAAACAAGGCACCACCGACCCTGGCCAGCGCGACGACACCAGCCGGGTTCGCGGAAGATTTGATCAAGCAAGAGCAGTACATCTTGATCACGGCCCTGACTGATCAAAATACCGGCTGCAGGCATCACGAAGGCGGCGAAACCCGTTCCCGGCGGCAGGCAGCCGGCCCCACCGACGCTAAGAACCAGCCCTGTGATCGCCGAACGCCGCGCCCGACTGCGGGCGATGATCGCATAGAGCGCGAACATGCCGAGGATCACCGGGGTGAGCGCGTACGTTTCTCATCACAGCCGTCAAGACGCACGCCCAAAAGCAGCCGGAGGCGCACTTTTGCCATCACAGCCGTCAAGACGTACGCCCAAACCATCCGGAGGCGCACTTTTGCCATCACAGCCGTGAAAACGTACGCCTCTGGACGGTACAAGCCCCTGCGCTCGGCTTACGCCTCGTTCACCTGGAACGTCGTCGCCAGCTCCGCGGTCGAGTCACCGCCGACCCAGACGTCGAAGGTTGATGCGTCGAGCACCCAGTCTCGCGCTGCTGCGTTCCAGTAACTCAGCTCCGCCCGGCCAAGGGTGAACTGCAGGGTACGAGACTCCCCCGCTCCGAGGCCGATCCGCTGGAAGCCCTTGAGCTCGCGAACCGGCCGCGACGACGACCCGTATCGCTGATGGATGTAGAGCTGTACCACCTCGTCTGCCTCACGGTCTCCGGTATTGGCGACCTCCACCGATACAGTCAACACCTCGTCCGGGCTGATGGTGTCACGGTCGACGGTGAGATTGGTGTAGCTGAAGCTGCCATAACTGAGGCCATGCCCGAAGGGGAACAACGGCGTACTCTCCTCATCCCAGTACCGCCGTCCCTGGTTGTCAGGCTCGTGCGAACGGGTGTGGGAGTACACCATCGGCACCTGCCCAACCGTGCGCGGCCAGGTGAACGGCAGCTTGCCGCCCGGCGATACGTCACCGAACAGCAGATTCGCGGCCGCGCTGCCGCCGCTCGTTCCGGGATACCAGATGTCGAGGATCGCCGGCACGTGTTGCGCAGCCCAGCGCAGGTCGAGCGGCCGCCCGTTCATCACCAGCAGCACGACGGGGGTGCCGGTCCCGACCACAGCTTGCAACAGCTCCAGCTGACGTCCGGGCAGCTCCAGCGACGACCGGGACGCCGCCTCGCCGATCATGTTCTGCCACTCTCCGGCCACCACAATCGCAACGTCGGCTTCACCTGCCAGGTCGGCCGCGCGTTGCAGCTCAGCCTCGTCGTCGAAGCCCTCCGGGTCCTCCGGCGCATTGCCGCCGAACATGTCGAACATCGAGGGGAAGGTTCGCTGTGCAGGGCGGATGCCAGGTGCGTAATCGATCTTGACTGCGTCGCCGACCTTGCTCCGGATGCCCTCCAGCACGGTCACCGTCTCGTCAAGATCAAAGTCGAAGCACCAGGGTCCCAACGTGTCGCGCTTGGAGTCCGCGAGCGGGCCGATGACCGCGATCGATCCCAGGCTGCCCACGTCCAGCGGTAGCACGTCACCCTGGTTACGCAGCAACACAGCGGCCCGTTCCGCTGCGGTCCTGGCCAGATCCCGATGCGCCGGGTCGCCAAGCACCTCGCGGGCGCGATCCTCATCGACGTACGGCTCGTCGAACAGGCCCACCTTGATCTTGGCCTCCAGCACACGGCGTACGCAAGCGTCGACCGCCTCCTGACTCACCGCACCGGACTCCACCGCCTCGGGCAGGTGGGCGTACGCCGCGTCCATCATCGCCATCTCCATGTCCATGCCGACGCTGATGGCGCGAGCGCCGGCATCGGTGAGATCGGCCGCGAACTCGTGCGTCACAAGGTTCCGTACGGCGTTGGCATCGCTTACCACAAAGCCCTGGAAGCCGAATGTGTCGCGCAGCACCTCGCTGAACAGCCAGCGATTACCGGTCGCAGGGATCCCATTGAGGTCCATGTAGGCCGTCATGACGTTGCCGGCGCCGGCCTCAACCGCAGCCCGGAACGGCGGGAAGTAGACGTTCCAGAGCTCATAGTCGGAGAGGTTGGCCTCGTCATAGTCACGCCCACCGAGGGCGGCGCCATATCCGGCGAAGTGCTTCGGGCCGGCGATGATCCGCTCGGGTGCTCCGATCCGCTCACCTTGGAAGCCGCGGACCTGGGCGACCGCCACCGCGGCCCCCAGGAACGGGTCTTCACCCGCACCCTCGATGATCCGGCCCCAACGCGGATCGCGGGCAATGTCGACCATCGGCGCGAAGGCCCAGTGAATGCCGACAGCCCTCGACTCCCGCGCGGCGACTGCCTGGCCGCGCTCAATCGTCTCCGGGTCCCACGACGCAGCCATCGCGATCGGCACCGGAAAGATCGTGCGGAGCCCGTGGATCACATCGAAGCCGAACAACACTGGAATACCGAACCGGTTGCCTTCGACCGCCAACCGCTGCAGCCGGTTGATCTCCGACGGGTTGGTAACGAACAGCAGCGACCCCACTTCGCCGCTCCCGAGGGCCACCTCGACCATGCGTGGTTGATTGGCCCTATCCAGCTGCAGAGCCGGTTCCAGCTCCGCTCCCTCCGGCAATTGGAAATAGAAGTACTGGGTCAGCTGCCCAGCCTTCTCCGCCGCTGTCATTCCGGCGAGGAGCTCATCGATCTTTGATCGGATCGCCTCATCCGTTTCGCCCAGACGTGCCGTCTGCTCCTCCACCATGACACTCCTCCCCACCGGCAGCATCGCCGGACATTGCGGACGTTTGGTGTTCAACGTATCGGCCTGGTACGCGGCCGTCACCAATTGCCCTGAGGCGTTGTCATAGGACAAGATCATTGACGGGCCCCTGACCTGCTCCTGGGCCGCGTGATCAGTGCGGAGATCGCACTGATCAAGATCTTTTTGACGGTAGAGCTCAGCCGGGTCGTTTACCTTGACGTGGTACTACTTTCACTAGAAGTTCACTCAGATTCAGCCGCGGGGTCTTGGGACTATTCAGCCAGAAAGGAGGTGGCGCGTGCGCGTGGTGGAGGAGCGGGAGGACAAGTTCGAGGTCGACACCGATTGGGTGCTCCCCCAACTGGCCGAGCTATTGCCGGACGGCGGCCATCTTGATCATGAGGTGCGCAAGCTCGACAACACATACTTCGATACACCAGGTGCTGGGCTGCGAGTGTTTGGGGTCACGCTGAGGCGCCGGGTGGGCGGCTCGGAAACAGGCTGGCAGTTGAAGGTTCCAAGCGGGACGGGACGGACCGAACTGCAGAGCGGCTCACGAACCAAGACGCTGCCGCCCGCCTTGTCGAAGGGTGTGGCAGGGCTGCTGGCCGGTGAGGGCCTGGACCCCATCGCAACGATCCTGACGACTCGAACGGCGTACCGGCTCCTCAACGCTGACGGTGAGCTGATCCTGGAGATCGCTGACGACCAGGTGGAGTCCGGCCCACCCAATGGTGAGTCGACACTGCATTCGTGGCGAGAGGTGGAGGTCGAGTTAGGGCCCGCCGGTAAGCAGCAGGATCTGAAGCGAGCGCGGAAGCTACTGCAGGCTGCTGGTGCGACTCCCAGTACCACGAGGACCAAGCTGGACCGGGCACTGGGCCCGTCGTTGCCGAACGGGCAGGCCCACTCGGTTGAATCGGGGACCCTGGGGGAACTGGTGGCCGCATACATATCAGCCCAGTGCGATGTGCTTGCGAACAACGATGTTGGACTGCGGACCGGTACGCCACAGGTACACAAGACTCGGGTGGCGGTGCGTCGGCTGCGCAGTACGCTCCGGATCTTCGGCGACATCATCGAGGCCGCTCCCGCTGAGGAGCTGAACAAGGAATTGGTGTGGTACGCCGGCCTTCTGGGCCAGGTACGTGACTGTGACGTTCTCAGCGACCGATTCACCAGGCTGATCGCAGACCTGCCGGCGAATCAGATTCGGGGACCGATCGAGGCCGAGATCACCAAGGCTCTTGCCACGGAACGAGATGTTGCCATACAGCGCCTGAACAAGGCGATGCTCAGTCGGCGCTACCAGCATTTCATGCAGCTGTTGCGTGGCTGGAAGACAGCACCGCCATTCACCGACGCGGCCGGTCAGAAGGACACAGCGGCGATCAAGTATGTGGCAAAGGCCGATCGAAAAGCGGACAAGCGGCTACGGAAGGCCGACGACATCGAGCAGCTGCATCAGGCCCGGAAGGCGTTCAAGCGGGCACGGTACGCCGCTGAACTCGTCGAACCGGTCGACAGCCAGATGAAATCCGTCGCAAGGGACGCCGAGGAGATGCAAACGCTCCTCGGCGAGCATCAAGATGCCATTGTCGCGGCCGAGTTCCTCGCAAAGATGAGTGCTAGCGGGGAAAGCGCGTTCACCTACGGGGTCTTGATGGCCAACGAGCTGAACCGCGCCGCGGAGATTCGTGCGTCAGTGATCTAGCAAGACTGACAATATGGACAGCGCCGAGGTTCTCGCGACGCTGGCCGCGGCTCTGCCGCCGGACGCGCTGATCGTCGACCGTGATGCTCGCATGCTTTGAGGGCGCGGGAGCAACCTGGGCGGCGCGGTCGAGTGATGAGGAGGAGGCCGACGCACTCTTCACCGCGCGCCGGCTCGCCCATCCCCCGCCGGACATGCTGGCCTGCATTGAGCAGTTCGCCGTCAAACACGAGATCTTGATCGCGAACATCGCCCACATCGGGGACGGGAATCTGCATCCGTTGCTCATCGCTGACCCCGGCGACACCGCCGCACGAAATCGCGCCAAGCTCGCGTTCGAGGAGATCTTGTCCGATGCGGTTGACCTCGGGGGCACGGTGACCGGTGAACATGGCGTTGGTCTCCTCAAGCGCGCCGGGCTCTCATGTGAGCTCTCACCCGCCGTGCTCGAGATGCATCGCGCAGTCAAAGCTGCGCTCGATCCCTATCACATCCTCAATCCGGGCAAGATCTTCTGACTGGCAGGATTTCTGTCTGCGCCGGGCGGTAGCAATAGAGCCATGACCGCTGAATTCGAACTGGCTCCAGTGCTGCACATCGAGCGGGAGCTGAGGCATCTGTCTGTTGAGATCACCCAGCCCAAGCAAGGCGAGTGCCTCCACTGCTATGTCTACCGCATGCTCGAGTTCGGCTGTACCGGTCTCCGCTGGGCAACGCGTTATCGCGACTTGAAGGCACCGCGAGCCACAGCCCTGAGCGAGCGTCTGATGTCTAAGGGAGCCGGCTGCGACTGCGAGATCTTCATGAACGGCTGGAGCCTGCGGCACACGTACCAGCTGTGGGACCCAGAGGCCGAGGAATATGACTACCCCGAGGAGCTGCCCGCCTGCCAGGGCGTTCGCGCCGGCTCCATCCAGCCCTGTGCCATCTGGATTGTCCAGGACAGGCGCTGGTGGTAGGCGGGCCGGCGGTGAAAGCATCGCCGACTCTCACGGGATCGGGTTCGGAGAGGCATTGCCCGGCGATCATCAAGGCCGGGTTCGAGTAGTTCAAGCGACAACAGTTGTTGATCTTGGGCGACTCTGTAAAGGGCTAATGAATCTTGCTGGGTGCGGCGTGTCGCCGTGGAGGCGCAAAGTGTCAGTCGGCACGTCTAGAGTGAATGTATGTTCGATTCGGGGGTGGAGCTGCCGGCGGCGGGTGCCGCAGGGTTGGCGGGGCTGATCGAGCAGAACCACGCCGAGCTGAAGGCTGCAGAGTGCCGCATGTTGCAGCTGGCCTGCGCCTGGGCTGACGCGCACTATCTCGATTCGGGCAGCCAGGACTACCAGCCGTTGATCCAACGGGCCTGCGCCTGGGCCGGTGAAGGAACCCCGGAGGTCTCGGAGTATTGCGCCGCCGAACTGGGCGCGCTACAAGGCACCGGGATAGCGGCGGCCCGAGCATTGATCGCCGATGCGTTGGATCTTCGGTATCGGCTGCCAAGGTTGTGGAGTCGAGTGGTGACCGGTGGGGTTCGGGCGTGGCAGGCCCGCAAGATCGCAGAGCAGACGCGGGCCTTGTCCTGGGAGGCCTGCGCCGATATCGATCATGCACTCAGCGACTTCGTGGGCATGATGCCGTGGCCACGCTTCGCCACAATCTTGTCCGCCGCCATCCTCGAAGCCGACCCGACGCTGGCTGCGGAACGGGCTGAGCGAGCTCGTACCGCGCAGGACGTTTTCAGTTTCGACTCCGAGGACGGGTTGAAAACCATCGTGGCCAAAGCCGCGGCCGGTGATGCCATCTGGTTCCTGGCGACGGTGAACCGGATCGCTGAAATCCTCGCGGTCCGGGGCGACACCCATCCGATCGGGATGCGGCGGGCCCGTGCGATCGGGATTTTGGCCCAGCCGGCTGAGGCATTGCAGCTGCTGATGGAGCATCAACATGACCGCACCGATCAGCCAAACAAATCCATACAGCCAGCCGAGCCCGATGCCACCGCCGAGCAGCAACCCGCCTGCCGGCCCAAGCCGGAGCCTGCGTCGGAGCCAGAGCCCGCGTCGGAGCCAGAGCCCTCGTGGGAATCTGGGCCGGAGGTCGAGCCTGATGATCATAAGTCATTGTCGACGACGGTGCCGCCGGGGTTTGATGCGACGGCGGCGAGGCCGCGTGTGGTCCTGCACTTTCACCTTTCCGAAGCCGCCCTCCGTACCGGTCACGCGATAGTGCGGCCCGAAGACGGTGGCCCGATCACCCTCGATCAGCTGCTGGAGTTCCTAAGCCGTACCGAGTGTCAGCTCCGCATCCAACCGGTGCTGGATCCCACCGAGGTAGCCCCAGTCGACGGTTATGAGATACCGGCACGTCTCCGGGCTGCGGTCAGAGCCAAACAGATCGCCGATGTCTTTCCCTTCGGCACCTGCCTCAGCGAAAACATGGATCTGGACCACACCGAACGCTATGTGCCCATGGACTACGGCGGACCGCCCGGTCAGACCCGGCTCGGCAACCTCGGCCCGATGGCCCGCCCCAGTCATCGAGCAGTCACCCACGCAGGCTGGACCAAACACCAACCCGAGCCCGGCTACTTCCTGCACCGCTCACCCATCGGGTATGTCTACCTGGTCACCAACCAAGGCACCCTCGCCCTGGGCCGTACCGACTTCAGCGCTGCCGTCTGGGAAGCCTCAAAGCCGAAGCCAGCCGCGATCCCTGCCTAGGAGGGCCGGGTCTCGATCACTATTGGGGAACTCGTCCTGCTCGGCGGCAGGCGGTGAGGCCGGCTTCTTGATCAACTTCGCTAATGATCAACTCATCGAGCCGGCTTTCCGCGCTGCTGGCCCTCGGCGGCGCGGGTGGGGGGATACTGGTCCAGATGCAGCACGTGCGGTGCGCGATTCACTGATCCGTAGAGGAGTAGTCATGTTTGACGTCATCGGAACCATCATCTTCGGGGCGGTGATCGGCGTGCTAGCGCGGATCGTGATACCAGGCAAGCAGGCATACGGATGGATCGTGACGGTTCTGCTCGGTATTGCCGGCGCCTTGATCGGCTACTGGGTGTGGGGGCTTCTCGGCGGTAGCAACACATTTGGCATCGACTGGATCCGATGGGTGATCAGCGTAGCTGGGGCGGCGATCTTGAGCTTCGCGTACACGGCGATCACGCGGAAGAGCAAGAGCGAGATAGACACCACCTAGGACCGCTGGAGGTCAGCAGCACTGTCGGCCGGCTAATGGCTTCGAGGCTTGCCGCACTTGTCACGGTTTGATTTAATTGGATGGAGTATCCATCCAAATGAACTGCGGTATCAATGACCCCCAGGTCCTACTCGATGCAACGCCGGTCGGAGCATGTCGCGCAGACGCGGGAACGCATCCTCGATGCCGCACTCGAGTTGTTCGGCAAACGAGGGGCTCAGGCGACGACCATGAATGAGGTGGCCCGCCAGGCGGACGTGTCGCCGACCACGGTTACTAACCACTTCCCCACACATGAGGCACTGATTGAAGCCGTCGTTGCTCGGGTAGTCGCAGACATCCAGGTGCCTGACAGCACGATCTTCACGGGCACGCGGTCGCTGACTGGCCGACTGCGGGTGCTGACTGCCGCCATGTTCGCGTTCTTCGAGCGCACCTTGCACTGGTTCGAGCTGTTGGGCGACGAACTGGTGAAGATGCCGGCTCTGGCACGGGCTCAAGCCGCCTTCTGGGACTCGATTCGGCAGTTGTACGAGCAAGCCCTCGCCGGCAGTGATGACGACCTGCTCACAAAGACCACCGCCGGGCTGCTGCACCCAGCGACATTTGGTGCACTCAAAACGGCGGGCATGTCGGTCGACGAGGCGGCCGCCGTTGTTGCTGACTTGCTAGTTCATCGGGCGAGAGGAGTCCATCGATGAAAGCCTTTTACGAGTTGTGGTACCGATACGGAACGCCGCCGTGGGTCGGACAAGCACGAGCGGAATTGGTCCAGCTGGTCGAAATAGGTGACCTACAACCCGGTCGAGCGATCGACCTCGGTTGCGGCGAAGGGGACAACGCGATCTTCCTTGCACAACACGGTTTCCAGGTCACCGCCATCGACTTCTCGGCGGCGGCGATCGACAAAGCAAAGGCAAAGGCCCGTCGCGCCGGTGTTGACGTCGAGTTCCTGATCGACGACCTCACACAACTGGCCAACGTGAGCGGCCAGTTTGACCTGCTCGTGGACTACGGCACCTTCGACGACCTCAGTACCAGGGATCGCGCTGCCTATGTTGACCAGGTCCTGTCATTGGCAAAGCCCGGGGCCAAGTTCCTGCTGTGGTGTTTCGAGTGGGAGCTCAAAGGCTGGGAGCGGCTGGCGATGGCAGTCTTGCCCTTCGGCAATATCGCGCTGCGACCAGGTGAGGCCGAACGGTGGTTTGGGACCACCTTTGACATCACGCGGATCGCCGGGGAAAGCGGTCTACCAAAGTGGCCGCGAGGCTGGGCGGCATATCTCCTCACCCGCACCTGAGTCAGGGCCGGCGGAGGAACTCCGCAACCTCGCTAATGTCACGCTCCCCCATTCCGGCCTCGAGTGCCGCGGCGACCAGCTGGCGCGATGCCTCGCCTTGGTCCATCCGCGCTCCCACCTGCTGAGCCAGGTCACCGATCAGCTCCTGGTCCTTGGCAACCAGCTCCAGGCTGAACGCCACGGGCACCTCACCCGACCGCAGAAAGGCGTCCCGCTTGTACTTCACGTACGGCGCCCCGGCAGCGCCGGCCTCAAAGATGTCGTACACCGTCTCACGATCAAGCCCGGCTTTCTCGGCAAGCACCAGAGCCTCACTGACCGCGACGTTCAGCGAATGGACCAGAGAGTTCACCACCAGCTTCATGGTTGCTCCGGCTCCGACATCGCCGAGATGGAAGATCGACTTTGCGAAGGCCTCAAGCACCAGCCGCGCCCGGTCGAGCGCCGCCTGATCTCCACCGACCATCACCGTGAGAGTCCCCGACTCAACAACCGACACGCTTCCGGAGACCGGTGTGTCGATCAAGGTCGCACCT
>DATEWO010000266.1:0-3050 GCA_035257925.1 Propionibacteriaceae bacterium
CGCCCACCGCGGCCATCGTGTCGAAGACCGAGCCGTCACCGACCTCGCTCCAGTTGACGAGTCGTGGAATGGGCTCCCAGGGCGCATGGCTCGAGACGAGAGTAATTTCTGCCATCACTGGTTGACGGTCCCCAGGTGAGCGCTCGGTGCGTTCGAACCTTGACAGGGTGTACTGGTCGGGCATCGTTGCCCAGCTGAACCGTGGGCCCTGATACCCCATCTCCTGTGCGCCGTAGACCTGGTCGTAGCCGAGCGACCTGCTCTCCGGCCAGGATGAGTCGTTGCCTGGCATAACGCCGACTGTGCGCCAGCTCGCGCGCCTGAAGGCCTTGGTAAGGGTCAACCGATGGCTGGAAGCGAGGTCGTCGTAACGCTGCTGGTTATCGATCCATAAGCCGGAGAGCAAGGTGGCGTGCGCGAGCCAGCTGCTGCCGCCCGCGGTTGGTGAGGTGAGAAAGGCGCTCCGGGAAGCGAATCCCGCCCCGTGGAGTCGACGATTACCGGCGTCGAGCACCGCACCGATGTGGGAGGCAAATTCTGAGTCCTCGACGGCGTCGCGTCCGTAGCTCTCGACGAAGGCAATGATCACGTCCTTGCCGCTCAGTGCGGTCAAAAGGTCCTTTGCCGATGTGCTTTCGAACGCATCAGCACCAACATCGGCCGGAACCGACTGGTGATCCCGCTGACCGGTACCAGCTGGGTGCGCACGGGTGCGAAGGTAGGCCGCTGAGGCCTTGCCGGCGATCGGAACGCCCGGCACGATCTGGACGGCAAGCATTGCGCAGGTGAGCCACGGGACGGCGAGTACGACGACTCCGCGGGTCGCACCTGAACGATGCCGGACCACGAGGCCGCTCAGGTGTTGCACCGCTCGCGCCATGATGATGACGAGCGTGGTGCTGAGTGCTACGGCTACCGCCAGCGAGCCGATCGCGGGCACCGCGCCGATGGACCCGGCAAGAACCCTCATGGCGTCGTCGAGCAGCTTCCAGTCGAGTATCGGGTCAAACGGCCGAGCCAGGACTGCAAAGAAACCCATGTCGAGGAGCTTCAGGATGCCCAGCAGCCCCAGTGCCATTCCGACAAACGGCGCTGCCACCGACGTCGCTCTCCTCGGCAGGACGAGAAGCAGCGCGACCCAGAGAAGTCCCTCCAGCGGGACGCTGACAAACGCACCCGGTGTGAGACGGCTGAATTCATCGGGAGCAAGCAGGGCGAGGAGAACCAGCAGGCAGGCAAACGAGGTGGAGATCCAGGCAGCGATTGGATGCGCCCGGGCTGCGCCAACGGCGCCGGCTTCGGGTGGAGCCTGCTGAGCATGTGACACTGCTCCACCTGCCTTCCGGTCGAGCGCAGGGGTCGGCGGCGCCGGATCGGTCCGGTCATTCCCGGTCAGGATCTACAGACCAGGCACACATCATGGCAAGACAGTCGTCGAGAACACCACCGGATTCATGAGTAAGACGGTGTCGGTCCCTGAAAGGCTCACCCGGAAGAGCGTTCGCCGATTGGGTAGGTGCTCGTCTGCTCCCAGGCTCCAGGTGGGGACCCCGACGGGCATACTTACCAAATGCTTGAGCGCCAGGCCCAGACCGCATGTTGATGGTCATGGCGAACGATGAGTTCATCGGGCGGGAGCGCGAGTGTGCCCAGTTGGCCCCACCGGTGGCGGAAGCGCTAGCTGGGCATGGGTCACTCGTCCTGCTCGCCGGTGAGGCTGGCGTCGGCAAGACGACGCTGGTACGGCGGGTGCTCACCGGGTCCGGTCTCACCGTGCTGGAAGGCTTCGCCACAGCGGGCGGCGCCTCACCGTTCGGGCCGCTGGTGGAAGCGCTACGTGCCTACCTTCGCTCGGCGGACGGGCCAATCATCGAGGGCCCGCTCGCTGCTCACCTGGCACTGCTGCTACCTGAACTCGGCCCGGCGGCAGCCGAGGGCGATCCGGCCACGTTGTTCGAGGCGATCCGTCTCGCCGTGGCGACCATCGCGGCTCGGCAGCCGACCGCACTGGTCCTCGATGACCTGCAATGGGCCGACGATGCCACTCTCGAGCTGCTTCCGGCGCTGGCCCGAACGCTGCCCGAGCAACCGCTCCTGATGTTGGCTGCGTACCGCAGTGACGAGCTGCCCCGAACGCATCCGATCCGGCGAATGCGCAGTGAGCTACGCCGCTCTGGTCACTTGCGACAGGTGGCTGTGGAACCGCTGGACGCCGAGGCCACCGCAGCACTGGTGGACCGGACTCTTGGGTCAGCGGCACCGACACTGCGCCGTGCCGTCTTCGACCGGACCGACGGCATTCCGTTGTACGTAACAGAACTTGCTGCCGCGCTCGCCGCCAGCGGCCGCCTGCAGTCTGGACCAGCCGGCCTGGAACTGGTGGACGGCACTGACGTTCCGCTACCTGATAGCGTCCGCGATGCCGTGCTACTTCAGGCGACCGGCCTGTCTGACGAGGCGCGCACTGCGGCCACAGCAGCGGCGGTTGTGGGCCAGATATTCGACCCGGAGCTGGTACGGGCGGTCGCTGGGCTCGACGCGTGGCCGGACGAATTGCTACGCCGCGGCATCATCACCGAAGACCCGGCCGGCCGGATGGCATTCCGGCACGCGCTGGTCCGCGACGCGTTCTACAGCGACATACCGTGGACGACACGCGTCACGCTGCACCGGGTGGTGGCGCAGCGCCTCGACACCGACCGGGCCGCGGCTGCTGTGGTTGCCGAGCACTGGGTACTGGGCCGACAGCCGGATCGGGCGCGGGAGGCGTTGCTGTCAGCAGCAGACGCGTTTTGTGCGCTGCACGCTTACCGCGACGGTGCACGCAGCTTCCGGCGGGCGCTGGAGCTGTGGCCTGAGGGTGAGGACGAGCGGTCCCGCCTGGACTGGCTGGAGCGGCTTGCCCGCAGCGTTGAGCTCGCCGGTGATTTCGGGGAAGCGGCGACCGTCTGGCGGGAGGTCGCCGGCGGACGTCAGCGGGAGGGCGATCTGCTTCGACTCGGCGATGCGGAACGCCGGCTGGCGGCTGTTCTTGAACTTCAGGGTCGTTG
>DATEWO010000267.1:0-3257 GCA_035257925.1 Propionibacteriaceae bacterium
GGCGAGGAGGTAAGGACGGCTGATCCCGAGCTGGCCCGCCGCCTTTGGGCCGGCGAGGACGTGCGTCGGTCCCCGACCGGTGAGAGCCCAAGCGAGGTTGCTGAGCGGATGCGGGAGGTGCTGACCGAGATCGCGGAGGCGGCTGAAGATCATTCCACCGTCGTCGTTGTTACTCACGGATTGTCCGGTCGGGTTGGTGCCTGCCGGTTCGTCGGAGTGCCGTTTGAACACTGGCGCCTGTTCGGCGGGCTTTCGAACTGTGCCTGGGTGAGTATCGACCGGCATCGCTCCGGGGTGTACTGGCGGATCGAGGGCTACAACGTGACCGCCAACTCCGATCTCGAGATTTGATTGACGCTCGTCCGAGTTGTGCACTGAGCCCTTCGACGGACTCAGCGTGCATCAGCTCCACCATCGGAATGGCATGCTGGTCGGGTGACGACGGCACCGGTGAGCACCCAGATCGAGGCGCCACCACAATTTTCCTGGGCTCTGGCGCCGGCATTCGGTGTGTCGTTATCTGCCTTCCTGCTCTTCGGCATACAGCACGAGCCGTCTGGGTACGTCGTGCTGGTCATCAGCGTGATCTTGGGATTCGTTGTCGACCGTGATCTTGGCAAGAGCCTGCTGCTGATCGGCTTCGGCATTGGGGTCATTGGAACGATCTCACTTGCGGCCGACATCAGCTACGGTCACATCGCCTTGATGGGAAGCGTGCTACTCATTGCCGTCGTGGTCCCGTACGTGGTCGACCGCTTCGTGTTCAAGCGTTACCTGGTGCGCTTTCCGATCAAGACCGGCCGACGATGGACCACCGGGGAGCGCGTGTGGGTCGTGAGCGTGGTGGGACTTGCCTGGTTGATCATGCCGTTCTACTTCATCACGTCGGGGACCTATCTCAACTGGCCGGCGGTCAGTGAGCCCAGCGAACTCATCCGGCTCTTCATCGCCGTCAACGCTGTTGGCCTGTGGGACGAACTGTTCTTCATCTGCACAGCATTCGCGCTGCTGCGGCATCACTTTGTGATGTGGCAAGCCAATATCTTGCAGGCGATCATCTTCGTATCGTTCCTGTGGGAGTTGGGCTACCAGGCTTGGGGACCATTTCTGACCACCACCTTCGCCCTTATCCAGGGTTACCTTTTCAACCGCACTCGATCATTGCCGTACGTCGTTGCCGTCCACTTGATCTTCGACTGCGTGCTGTGGGGCATACTCGTACACGCTCACAACCCTGGTTGGCTACCGATCTTCCTCTACTGATCTCAAGCAATTGGCCCTCGCTGGAGTACTGATGATCATCGTCGGTGCGGACGTCGGCTAGTGCAGGTGGGGGATCCGGGTGCCGACCGGCGGGACCCGGGTGACCGAGGCTGCCGCCGCGGATGCAGCGCTGTCTGCAATGGGGTGGCTGCAGCCGGTGCCGGCTGGCTGGCGCCTCGTTGTGCTGCTTGAAGTCATTGGAATCGTCTGAGCCGGCTCTTTACCAGGCGACGACGGAAGTCTGAGGCGGCCGTGGGGGCGCCTCATTCGGCGAGCCGGGTGAGTCAGCCGAGTAGCCCGCCTAGGGCTTCGACTGTAGGATCGGTCAGGTTGTGGACGGGCGGCTCGTCCACGCTCACGGGGCTTTGGCGCAGTTGGTAGCGCGCTTCCATGGCATGGAAGAGGTCAGGGGTTCGAGTCCCCTAAGCTCCACTATTAAGCCCCTGGTCGGGCCGCCCTTCGTCGTCGTACGCGAGGCCTTCTGGGTGGTCGGCCTGGCTCTTGCTCTCATCAGTTCAAGATGGTTGGGCGGGTAGGTCGTGCCGTGACGGGCAGCCTGACATGGTGGGGGCACAGCACCTGCACGTGGCAGGACGACGGGACTACCGTTTTGTTCGACCCGGTACTGACCGCGCGCCTCGGCCATCTCCGTCGAGTTCGGTGTCCAGTTCCGCCCCCGGATGCTGGGCATGCGGACGTCATCCTCATCTCGCACCTGCACGCCGACCACACGCATCTGCCCTCGCTTCGACTAGTTCCACCTTCTGCGGATCTCATCGCCCCAGCAGGATCGCGCCGACTGCTCAAGCCAATCGCTGCCCGCGGTGTGAAGCTCAGCGAGGTCCAGCCTGGTGACCTTGTAGAGTTCGGCGGCCTACAGATAAGCGTCCTGGCCGCCGACCACGACGGCCGGCGATACCCTGGAAGCCCACCGAGCGCGGGTCCACGATGACAATGCCGCCATCACCAAACCGCAAGCGACTCTTCATGCTGGGACTGATGGTCTACGGCATCGGTGCTGTGGTGAGCGCTGTCTCGCCGGGCCTGGGAGTGCTGATCCTTTGGCAACTCGATTCTTGAGGGAGTGGGCACGGCGATGTTGATCCCGCCGGTCTACATCCTCACCACACTGCTGTTCACCGAGCTGACGTCCCGCGCTCGTGCATTCGGCGTGATCAGCGCCCTGGGCGGCATCGGCGCCGCAGCCGGTCCGCTAATCGGGGGTCTTATCACCTCGGCCATCAGCTGGCGAGCAGCCTTCATCTTCCAGGCCCTCGTCATTGCTGTGATCGTTTTGCTGAGTCGAAAGATCACCGATCCACTTCCGGCCGACCCGACCAGACCGTTCGACACCGGTGGCGCCGTCCTCTCAGCCGTCGGTCTCGTGCTTATAGTGACGGGCATACTGGCAGCAGATAACAACCTCTGGCTGATGCTGATCTTGATCCTCGCCGGTGTAGTTGTTCTTGCGCTGTTCTTCATATCGGTGCGCGCAAAGGAACGGGCTGGCAAGGAGCCCCTGCTGTCGACGAGTCTCTTCCACAACCGCACCTCCAATCTCGGTCTCGTAACCCAGAACACCCAGTGGTAGTGCTCCTGGGCACATCATTTGTGGTCTCGGCCTACCTGCAGGTGGTCCGGGGCTACGACGCGATCCAGACCGGCGTCATCTTCACGGCGGCAACGGTAGGGCTGCTGGCCTCCTCACTCGCCGCAGAACGTCTTGCTAGGCGGTATGCCCAGCGGACCCTCATCCTTGCCGGATTCCTTCTCACCATCGCTGGCGTTGGTGTCCTGCTGTCGATAGTGAGAGTTTCCCCGACCGCCTGGGCGTTCGCGCCAGGTCTGCTCCTCATTGGCCTTGGCCTCGGCCTGATGCTTACGCCCTCGGTCAATGTCGTGCAGTCGAGCTTCCCGGATCACCTGCAGGGTGAGATCTCCGGCCTGTCCCGCAGCGTGTCCAACCTCGGCTCCAGCCTCGGAACCGCATCCTT
>DATEWO010000268.1:0-3449 GCA_035257925.1 Propionibacteriaceae bacterium
GCTGGCACCCTCGTACGCCGCCAGGATGAGGCAGAGCACGTCGATGCCCTCCTTCTCGGTGTGCAGCGGACGCGTGCCAGAACGCAAGCAATCGGCGAAGCGGCCGATTTCAAAGGCGTAAGTGTCGACGTCCTCGAAGTCGTAGGTCTGGCTGCCCAATCCGCGCAGCGTTACTGTCAGCGAACTTCCATCGCTGCGCAGCGAGCCGCGTTCTCCGACGACCGAGAACCTCTCGGTGCCCGGCGGCGCATCGTACGCCCAGCTCGTGACGAGGTGGCCGAGCACACCATTGTCGAAGCGGACCAGAACCTGAGCCGAGTCCTCGCCCTCCATGAAACTCAGCCGGTGCTGAGACAGCAGGGCCGTTACCTCGACCGGTGAGGCTCCCGCAAAGTGCAGCATCACGTACGTCGGGTGGTAACCGCTGTCGATCAGCTCGCCGCCACCGCTAGTGGCAGTGTTTGCGCGCCAGCCCATGTTCTGCGGGTCGAAGTCGTTGTAGAAGCAGTCGGTGGTGTGAACCTCGTAGACCTTGCCGAGAACACCCTCATCCAGCAGCTGCTTGGATTTGGCCACCGCGGGCAGATAGAGCTGATTGTGGGCACACATCAAGGTCACACCCGCGGCGCTCACCGCCCGTTGCACCTCTGCGGCCTGCTCCACAGTGAGGCAGAGCGGCTTTTCACACAGAATGTGCTTGCCTGCTTCAGCGGCGGCCACGATGGCCGCAGCGTGCAGGTGGTGCGGCAGGCAGATGTCGACGGCGTCGAGGTCAGCCTTTCTGATCATCTGCCGAAAGTCTGTGTACGCCGCGGCACCGAGTTCGGTCGAGCGTCTCTGGGCGGTCTCCTCCACCACATCAGCAACCGCTGTCACTTCGATCATGTCGGCGTATGCGCGGTAACCGCGGATATGAGCTCCCAGGATGCCGCCTCCACCGACCGCGCCAACTTTGATCGTGCTCATACGGCACTGATCCGATAGCTCATGGTGCTGCCAGTGGCTGCTGCGGTGTTGGCCGCAACGACCAGTCTCGTAAGCTCGACCGCCCGAGTCAGATTGTCCTCGGCTCGCGTGCCGTCGCGGATGTGTGCCACCCACTGGCTCACGGCGTCAGGATCGTCCGGAGGCACCGCGAGCGACTGCCAGGTGTCTGAACCTGCGTCACGCAGCCGGAGCGCGCCTCCCGTGCTTTCGTACGCGAGGCTGGCCGCTGTGCCGTGCATCTCGATGGTGAACGGGTCGCGACTCAAGAACCCGGTCTCGATGACACCGATCGCGCCGCCCGGGTATCCGAGCGTGACGACGGCCTGGTCCTCGACCGGACGCTGGGTCAGCGAGGCGTACGTGGCGCTCACTGTGGCTGGGACGGCGCCGAGCAACAGCTGCGTGAGGTATACCGGGTGGCATCCGAGATCGCTGAGTGCCCCACCGATGGCGGCTTCGGGGTCATAGAAGCGTTCCGGCAGCCAGCCCGCGATGGCGCCATCATGCGATAGCCGGATCCGGCAATAGGTCAGCTCGCCAAGCTGCTCCTCGTTGAGCTTGTCCTGGATCGCCCGGGTGTATCCGTGATAAAGCCACGGCAACGACACCATCACTGCGATACCGGCCTTGTCGGCGGCGTCAATGATCTCCTCGGCCTCTGCAACGGTCGGTGCCAGGAGCTTCTCGGTGAAGATGTGCTTTCCGGCTTCCGCGGCGCGAAGCATGATCGCGTGATGGGCGCTGGTGGCGGTCGTGACGGTGACCGCGTCGATGTCGCCGGCGAGCAGCTCGTCGAGGTCGTCAATGAAAGGCGTCCCGATGGCGTCTGCCGAGGCTCGACCGCGAGCAGGATCGTCGTCCCAAGCGGCGACAAGCTCGGTTTCTGGATGCTGGCGGACCTGCCCGGCGTATTCGGCTGCATGCACGTGCCAGAATCCGAGAACCGCTACCTTGATCGGATCTGACACGAGCAGTCCTTCCTCGAGCGCTGAGCAGGATTGCCCTGCTGTCACCGGCGGCTCAACCGTAGCCGTGAGGCATGCTGGTTTCCGGTACGACCCGCCCATCAGGCCCGCGGACGACCTCCTTACGCGCGCGCGAAGCCCTCGTCGATCTTTGAGTGCCCGTTGATCATCTTGTGCTGCTGATGATCATGGAAAGAGTGCTCCAATTCAAAAAATCACCGCCAAGTGAAAGTGTTGAACTAGTCTCGATCTTGGTACCCGAGGGGCTGCCCCTTTCACCTTAGGGAACGAGGACAGCCTGGCGGTTCTCCAAGGGCTCGCCAGGCCAGACCAGATCGCCAGGCTGTCTCCCAAAGAAGGAGAGACAAGATCACATGACGCATCCGCTCTACACGCCGTCCACCGCGCGATCGCCGAAGGTGATCAGCTTCGAGCCGCTTCAGCGCGGCGCCGACGCCGCGGAGGCCGCCATCCGCGCGGCGGAGGACCAATTCGTCGCCGCGATGAAGGCCGAGGAGGCCCGCGACGCGCTTTACGCCAAACGAGACCAGCTGATCGAAGAGCAGCTGCGCGCCAAGTTCCAGTACGGACGCCTGGGGAGCGGGGAGGTGGCGTAACCGTGAGCAAAACCCGCCGCTGACCGAGGACCAGATCCGCCAGTCGGCTGAGGCCGAGGCCAGGCACGCCGCCACCCAGGCGCCACGCCCACCTGGACTACATGATCGCGCAGCAGAGGCAGCTGCAGGTCGCCGCCGCGCTCGAGGCGATCGTCGGCTCCGAGGAGGACTTCCTCCATCGACGAAGATTGCACTCCCATACGCCATATCGCGCCGGTTGAGCGGTCACAACCTCCAAGACATCTCACGAGACGTACCTCCCTCAGCTCTCCGCAATGTCACGGCCGACACACCTGGTGCATGGGCCCGCCGGGCGCCGTCGCAACGAGACCTGTGGGACATCGTCATCACCGAGATCTTGGCCGGCTACTACGAGCCCGACGAGCTTGTGCTTGCGCCACTCAGCGGGTCTTGCTCCCCGCTTTGCTCCCGGCTTTGAACCTGGCGCGGCATGATGCGATCTGACCTGGGATGACATCCGGGAACGGGCTGGTTGCGTCCTCCACGTAAGTCGGCTCGCTTCATGGTCCGCTCCGACGCGATGTGACCCGCCACCCTGGTTCACGCGATACCCCCCAGTCCTCGACCTGCCGGCCGTTGGCCAGGGGTCACGAGGGACGGCGACGGCCGGCGGGCTCGGCCGGAGTGTTGGCCGACCGGCAAGAGCTGAGCAAGAGGAAATCAGCAGCCAGACCAGCGCAACGGTAACCAAGCACTGATGGCCTGCGCTCCCGGTGGTCAGCGTCATGGGGGTGCGCTGTCGGCATCCTCGTGCTTGCGACCAAGCGCGCCATGATCCGATGGACCCAACGGGTTCCACAGCGCTTGTTGCCGCGCAGCCTGGTCCTGACCGCGGCGGCCCGCTGGTCGATGTTGGCGG
>DATEWO010000269.1:0-5895 GCA_035257925.1 Propionibacteriaceae bacterium
TCGCGGGGCTCCTCACGCCTTGGCAGCAACGTAGACAGTGGCGCCACCGGTTTTTCTGGAGAATCGAATACGGGCCGGTTTTTGGGCGCCCAGGCAGCCAATTGCGCGTACGGCGCAGCAACGTGTAAGGGCGCGGCATCAGGATCCCGAAAGTCGGACGGGCGCTCGATCGGAGCGTACTCCGGCCCGTCCTCCCAGGTTGCCATGCAGTTCATCGTAGACGGGGCGACGCCTGGTGCGGTGTCTGCGAGAACGCAGCCGCTCGGGTTTGCATAGCTCTGCTACATATCGGCGCCCAACAACCAGGATTTGGTGTTGGGGGTGTCGAATGAAGCGGCTACGCTTAGCGGGCTGTAGTGGGGGTAACCGAGATGCCGCGAACCGGCGACAGAGCAAGCGAGGTTGGACGTGCCCGTTGGCAAGGTGAGGTTTTACGACGCCGAAAAGGGCTTCGGCTTCCTGACCAAGGATGAAGGCGGCGACGTCTATGTCCGCGCCAATGCGCTGCCTCCGGGCGTAACGACCCTGAAAGCAGGCCAGCGTGTCGAGTTCGGTGTGGTCGAGGGCCGTAAGGGAGAGCAAGCACTGTCGGTACATCTCGTGGAGCCCCCGCCCTCGCTGTCCAAGGCGCATCGTAAGCCTCCCGAGCAGATGACAGTGATCGTGGAGGATCTGATCAAGATGCTCGACGGCATTGGCAACGGCTATCGCCGCGGCCGTCACCCGGACGCCAAGACCTCAGGCAAGGTCGCCGCGGTGCTTCGAGCGGTGGCAGACGAGCTCGAGCTGTAGTCAACGGTTTCTCGCGTGACACCTGGTAACGCCAGTGCGTCACTGTGTCCGATTGCTCGCTCGCTGTGATCGCGCCCGGGAAGCCGCCGACTTCGTCGTCGCTTGGGGACGACGAGCATGTCCCTTCGCTCCGTGTCCATTGCTCGCTCCACTCGCTGAGGCTGGCGCTTGTGAGCCGCTGCCTTCCTCGCTCGCCTCGCAGACGAAGGGCGTGTCTGCTCGCTCGCTCGTCCAGGACAGCGCCGCGCCAGCCTCCTCAGCACGGCGGCGGCGCGATCACTGTCAGAATGAGGCCATGGCTTTGAGCACCAGTACGACCAAGCCCGACGAGGTCTGCCTTGCCGCTGTCGATCTTGCCCGTGCCGCGGCTGAGGAGACCGCCGGCCTCATGGGGGTCGGCGACTATCTGGGGGCTCAGGCCGAGGACACCCGAGTAGTGAGTCACCTCTTCGCCTGTCCACATCCGGGCTACCGCGGCTGGCGCTGGTCGGTGACTATCGTCCGGGCCGCGCGGGCTCGCGTCGTAACCATCAACGAGGTTGTGCTGCTCCCGGGGGAGGGTGCACTGCAAGCCAAGGTCTGGGTGCCGTGGGCGGAGCGAATCCAGCCTCGCGACGTGACGCCTGGGGTGCTGCTGCCGCGTTCGGACGATGATCCGCGGCTGGAGCCCGGCTACTCCGGCGGTGAGGATGCGGCGAATTCCGATCCAGCCGAGATGAGCCTGATCGGCTCCGTTGTGGCCGAGCTTGGTCTTGGTCGGGAGCGGGTGTTGTCGGCCGAGGGCCGAGATGAGGTGGCCGAGCGCTGGCTGGCGGGGGAGGGTGGACCGCACAACCTGCTCAGCAGGCTGGCACCTGATGTGTGCGAGACCTGCGGGTTCTTCCTCCGACTCCAGGGCAGCCTCGGCACCTTGTTCGGCGTCTGCGCGAATGCTTTCTCGGTCTCCGAGGGAACCGTCGTCAGCGTCGATCATGGCTGCGGTGCACACTCAAATGTGCGTGCCGACGAGCGCTCGAGTGAGCTGCCGCCGCCAATCTGGGACACCATCGAATGGGATGCACCCATCTCACTTTTTGACTGACCAGAGACGGTCCACGCCGCCAAAAGAGCGGGTATGCGCGCCGGGGCCCGCGATTTATTCATAGTGTGACGTTGGTCACAAACTGGTTACGTTCAGTCCGCACGTCCATCAGACTCGGGACTCTCGGGGATTTCTCCAAGGGCCAGGAGAATCACCATGTCGGACGCGGCACTTGATTTTGGGCGCCGGATCCCTCGTATCGCACGGCTTTCGGTAGCCGTATCACCCTCGCTGATCCGGTGGACCCTTCGATTGGTCACCTTGCTGCTCTTTGGTGCAGCAACCGCGGTCGGTGTGAATGTTGGCATGAACGCACCTGAAATCTCGCCAACATCAGTCGTGCATCACGACGGCGTAGCGACGCCGGACCCGTGACGGAGACTGCTGAACCGTGCGACCGCTGGGCTTCAGAGCCACCACACTGGTGGCCCTTGTTTACCTAGGCGCCGCCTTAGCAGGTCTTCAGGGCTTCGTCGGCAGTGGATTGCCGATCACATTCGGCGCTTCCCTGGTCTCCCATGTCTCCGGGATGGCCGCCGGGTACGGCGCAGCGATCATGTTGATCTTGATGTCGCGGTCCCCCTGGCTGGAGCGCGACGTGGGTGCCCATCGGCTTGCGCGCTGGCACGCCTGGGCCGGGCCCCTGGTCATCCTGCTGTCCGTCCTGCATGCCATAGCCGCAGTTGTGGCCTGGGCGGAGGCTAGCTCGAATCATCTGGTCGCAGCGACGAAGGACGTCTTGACCCTTCCCGGACTGGTGACGGCAACGGTTGGCACGGTGATCCTGGTGCTGATCGGATTTTCTTCATTACGCACCGTGCGACGACGGATCTCCTACGAGCGATGGCACTTCCTGCACCTGCTCACCTACCTAGCTGTCGGGTTGGGATTTGCGCACCAGTTGGCGGGTCCAGACCTGGTTGGCAGGCGCTGGTTGCAGATTGCCTGGGCCCTGCTGTACACCTACGCCTTCGCGCTCGTGCTGCGCTGGCGGGTGTTCCAGCCGTTGTTCCAGCTCTGGCGGCACCGGCTGCGCGTGGAACAGGTGCTGCAGGAAGCCCCGAATGTGATGAGTGTGTTGATGTCCGGTCAGCACCTGGATGAGCTGCGGGCCGAGCCAGGCCAGTTCTTCCGCTGGAGATTTCTGACGCGAGAGACGTGGCGGTCGGCGTACCCGTTCTCCCTCTCAGCGCCACCGACCCGCAACCTGCTGCGGATTACCATCAAGGCGCGGGGCGCTGGGACGCGGCGGCTCTTCGCGATCCCACGCGGCACGTTGGTGTTCGCGGAAGGTCCGTACGGTGCGCTGACCCGTCGCCGTCGTCGTCGGCCGCGGGTACTGCTGATCGCCGGGGGCGTCGGCATCACCCCGATGCGCACCCTCTTCGAGGAAATCGACTTGCCCGGCAAGGACGTCACTCTGGTCTACCGCGCTTCGAAGGAGCAGGACCTGGTACACAAGCGGGAACTCGACGAGATCGCCGAACGCTCCGGTGCCAGAGTCGTCTACTTGGTGGGTCCCTCCAGCGACGCCAGGAACGACATGAGCGCACACGCGCTGAATCGAATCGTCGGCGACCTCAGCGATCATGACGTCTACCTCTGCGGCTCACCCCGTCTTGCCTCCCGGGTACGTGACTCGCTGATGGATAGCGGTTTCCCGCGCCATCACCTGCACGAGGAGCGCTTCAGCTTCTGATTGGGCTGGAACTCCTCCGAATCGTCCGGAGATTACTGGTTGCCGACACGCCGGCGCCGTCGGCGACGCCAGCAGTACCCCAGCCCGATAAGACCGAGGACAAAGCCGCCAACGCTCACCTGCAGCCACGATGTGTGGCCGTGCGCCGCAAGCCAGTCGTCGGCAAACGCAAAGACAATTGACACCAAGCCGAAGATTGCCGTCCCAACGGTGACAGCGGCCAATCCGTCGACGTCGGCGGGTGGTACGGGGGCCTGCACCAAGAAGTGGTGGTGCTCGGGCGGCTCCTCCATATCAATCACTCTATGTGGCGGTCGAAGTAACCGCTGGTTCACACGCGTCCACCCGCAGGCGGATCTCAGAGGATGAGCGATGGGATGGTGGCAGCCTCAGGTCAGGGTCTGCTACCCGCTGCGGTGACAACCTGGCGATGAGTACCAGCAGTAATGCGTTACCAACCGCGCTGCCGCGTCAGGATGTGGTGGTGAACAGACTTGAGACCCGGCTGGCCCGCCTGGTTGAGCAGCAGGTCCTTTCCGCCGCGCAAGCCACTGAGCTCGCGGAGGCAGCTCGGGCCGACCAGTTGGATGGGCGGCCGGCGCAGCAGGAGTCTGTTCCGCGATCGTCGCCGAAGGGCTCTGCAGTCTTGGAGGTCCTCGGGTACGTCGGAGGGGCCCTGGTGCTCGGTGCGGTGATCATGCTCGGGACATTCTTCTGGGATGACCTCGGCAGCACCGGACGCAAGCTGGTTGCTGTTGCGTCCCTGGTGGTGCCCGCTCTCGGCGGCGCCGCGCTGATCATGGGTCGAGCTCGGCCAGAGCTTGGCAAGATCTTGCTAGCCCTGGCCTGCTACGCGGCTGGGTTCGCCTATTTGGTGGTCTTCGAAGATCGAAAGTTTGTGATATCAGCCGCGCTTGTGGTGCTCACTTCGGCAGTAGGTGCCGTGCTGCTTCGTTCCGGCGCGTTCCTGCTCTCCGCTTGGTCGGGCGCCATGTTGCTGGTCTGTGCTGTTGTGTTCAACGTCATCGACGTTGCCGAACCCAGCCCGGTGGAAGCCAGCAGACCGGCTGAGGAGGCGGTGCCGGTGCATCTGGCAATCGGCTTCTTGCTAGTGGGGCTAGCTCTCACCGCCAGCGGGCTGCTGCTCAGCCGTACCCTCGCCTGGTCGCTTGCCGGCCTCAGTGGCTGGGCCGCGAGCATCGTCTTGCAGATGGATCCCCCACGTGGCGAATGGCTTTCGCTGGTGGTCGCAACCGCCGTCTCCGCTGCGCTGCTCGCCGCGTTTGTGCTGACCCGGCGGTACGCGTACGCGGTGATCGGCTGTGCGATCTTGCTCACTATCTGGCCGGTGTCGCTGTATCGGATCCTTGATGACGCGGTGGGCGCCGCTGTCGGTCTCGTGGCGGCCGGTGCCGTGCTGATCGGGATTGTGATCGTGCTCTCACGCCGGCGAGGCATCTCCACTGCGCATAGCAATTGATATTTAGCATTGCTAAACATAAGCTGGGATGAGTGGGTAGTGATCTTCGAACAGCGAACGGGCTGGCGTATGCGCTGCGCCCGGCGGTCATGCGACTGGCTCGTCGGCTACGACAGATGCAGGACGAATCCCTAGGCCTTAATCCCAACCAGCTTTCGGCGATGGCCGTACTACTCAACTCCGGTGACCAGCTGATGGGCGAACTGGCCGCGCAGGAAAGAGTGCGGCCGCCGTCCATGACCCGCATCGTCAACAGCCTGGAGGCGCGCGGCTATGTTGCGCGCCGTCCAGATCCGCGCGACCACCGGCAATGCCTGGTATCCCTCACCGAGTCCGGCCGTCAGGTGCTGCTGGCGAACCGTCGGCGGCGCGACCAGTGGCTGGCTGTCCGGATCGCCGGACTAGATGCGGCGGATCGGGAGATATTGCGTCGCGCCGTAGCCGTCCTGGAGAAGGTGAACCAGGGGTGAGCACCAACATCCGGCCCGCTGCCGCCACTCGAACTGATCCCGCTGCCGCGGCGCCTCCGCCAAAGCGCCGGCCACGGGGCGTCATGTTCAGCGCGCTCGTCGAACCCAACTACCGCAAGTACCTGGCCGGAGCGTTCGTCTCCAACATCGGTACCTGGATGCAGCGCATCGCGCAGGACTGGCTGGTGCTGGAGCTGTCTGGCGGCTCGGGCCTGGCGGTCGGCATCACAACCGGCCTGCAGTTCTTGCCGATGCTGCTGCTCTCTCCCTATGGCGGCCTCATCGCCGACCGTTTCAACAAGCAGCAGATTCTCAAGGTGACCCAGTCGTGGCTTGCGGTCTGCGCGGCCACACTCGGCGTGCTGGCGGTGAC
>DATEWO010000270.1:0-3888 GCA_035257925.1 Propionibacteriaceae bacterium
GTGCCTCGTACGCTGGCCCGGCGACTGCTGCCGCTGCAGATCGGCGTGGCGTTGCAAGGGCTGATCTTGTGGGTTCCCATCGAGAAGCTCTTCATGACCCAGATCGGCTTCGACGCTGCCTCGGTAGGCGTGATGGCCGCCGCGTACGCCGCTGTCGTGCCATTGCTGGAAGTGCCATCGGGGATTCTGGCGGATCGCTGGAGCCGCAGCTGGGTAATGATCTTGGGCTGCTTGGCGCTGATGATCAGCTCCTTGATCGGCGGCCTGAGCCACAACGTGATCGCGTACGTGATTGCGGCGATGGTCCTCGGGATCTACTTCGCGTTCAGCTCCGGAACCGTGGACAGCATTGTCTACGACACTGTGCTCGAGGAGACAGGCTCAAATGAGCTATACGAAAGGTGGATCGGCCGGATTCGTGCGGTAGAGAGTGCTGGATTCGTGCTCAGCTCGCTGGCCGGCGGAGTGCTCGCCCAGTACACCTCGACACGCTTCACCTACTTCGCCACCATCCCACTCATCGGGCTGGCGATCATCGGATTCCTGCGCTTCGACGAGCCGCGGCTCCACCAAGCCGCGGAGCGCGTGAGCCTGCGCAGCCATGTGGCTCTGACATTTCGGACCATGATCACTTCTCGGGCCGTGCTCCGTGTCTTGTTGCTAGTGGCAGCCGTTGGATTGCTTACCCAGGCCGTCTTCGAATTTGGGCCGCTCTGGCTGGTAGCGCTAGCAGCACCGGCCGCGCTGTACGGACCATACTGGGCGGCACTGGTGTCGACTCTTGGTGTGGGCGGATTGCTGATCGGCAAGCTACACCTGGAGCGCCGACTGATACTGGCAATGTTGATCATCCTGTCGTTGGGAACGGCGCTATTACTGACCTGGACCCGCTCGCTGGCAATCATCGTGGCGGCTCAGGTTGTGCTCGCACTGGTCCTGGCGATCATCGGAATTCACGCCAGCAAGCTCTTGCACGATGCGGTGCCGTCCTCCATCAGGGCCGGCGTGTCCTCGGGCGGCGGGACGATGACATGGGTGCTGTTTCTACCTTTCTCACTGGTGTTTGGCTGGACGGCTCAACAGAACGGCGTTCACTGGTCCGGATTCATGCTGGCCGGCGCTGTCGTGGTGGTCGGTGTGCTGCTCGCCGTCAGCGTTCGGGCCAGCCGTGGAGTGGTGCCGGCCGAGGTGGCTGCGACTGCGAAAGAGCAGGCGGTGCACGTGGCGGAGCGCGCGCATGAACTAGCGTGCAAGCAGCTCGTGGAGCTGGTGGCCGACTACCTCGACGATGCGCTCTCGCCAGAGATGAGAGCAAGGTTTGAGGAGCACCTTGCGGGCTGCGACGGATGCAACACGTATCTGCGCCAGACTCAGCTGATCATGGCCGAGCTAGGAGACCTTTCGGCGTTGCCGGACAATACCGAGGTTCCGCGGGGGAGGTCGATCGATTAAAGATCCGGGCGTTCCGGCTCACGGGTCGACGGCATCAGATGGGGCGACGAGCCCCGTCAGCCTGGCTCGAGCGCGACTTCTTCGATCGCGGACGCGCCTCGGCGCGGGAACAGCCACCAACCGACGGCAAGTGAGCTGAGCGAGACGACAAAACCGAGGAGCATCGCGACGCGGATGCCGCTGATGAACGCCTCATCGGCCGCGTTCAGCACAGCATCATCCTCGGCGACGTTTTGGGGGAGCGGCTTACCCGGCCCGATCAGGGCAACAACGGCATGGGGATTGGCGTCGTCGACCACTCGGGCCACGATCTGATCGCGCTGCGCGGGATCCGGAATGCGCGATTCGAGATTGCCCGGGAGCACCACCGAGATGGTGGCTGCCAAGACGCTGCCCATGATCGCGAACCCGGCCGTCGAGCCGATCGCACGCTGCGAGCTCAGGATGCCCGAGGCCATTCCTGACCGTTCGGGAGGGATCGAGCCCATCGCCACACTCGTTGCAGCGGCGACGGACGTCCCGCCGGCGGCACCGAGGAAGGCCAGCGCCGCCAATGTCACCCACAGCAGTTGGCCGTTGCTCGCGGCGAAAATGCCCGTACCGATCACCAAGCAGCCGAGTCCGATGAGCGTGGGCGTACGAGCGCCGCGTGCCGCGACGACCCGTCCGGTCAGCGGCGACAGGATGATTGTCGGGATCGTCATGGCAAGCAGCAAGAGGCCTGTCTGCTCCGGACTGTAGCTACGCACGTTCTGGAAGTACTGCGTGACGATGAACAGCGCGCCGTATACACAGAACATTGTCGCGAAGACGGCATAGATGGCTGCGTTGTATACCCGATTCTTGAAAACGCGAATGTCCATCATCGGATCGCTCGCGCGTAGCTCGTAGCGCAGGAACAGCACGAGCACCAAGGCGGCCGCCACAAAGCTTCCCAGGATGACTGGCGACAACCAGCCATCGTGGCCACCTTGGATCAACGCGTACGTGAGTAGGCCGATGCCGCCAATGAACAGTAATTGGCCTGGTACGTCGAAGCTGCGGCTCGCGGGGTCACGCGACTCGCCCACAAAGCGGAGGGTCAAGACGATTGCGGCGATCCCGATCAGCGGGTTGAACAAAAAGATGCTGCGCCATCCGACGTGCTCGGTGAGCACGCCCCCAAGCGTCGGGCCGATGGCAAGGCCTATCGCGGCGATTCCCGTCCAGATTCCGATCGCCCGGGCTTTTGCATTGGGATCGGTAAACGCAGCGCTGACCAATGCGAGCGACGCCACGTTCACGATCGCGGCACCGATGCCCTGGAAGCCGCGCGCCACGATGAGCGCCGCGATGTTGGGCGAGAGCCCGCACGCCACCGATGCGAGGCAGAACACTACGATGCCCACGATGTAGCCGAGCCGGCGGCCGTAGTGATCGCCGAACACCGCACCCGACATGATGAACATCGCCATCGTGAGGCTGTACGCGGCAACCACCCACTGCATGTCAGATTCATCCGCGCTGAACTGCCGCTGAATGTCAGGAATCGCGACATTCACGATCATCGCGTCGAGGAAGATCATGAACAGCCCCAGACCCGTCGCTACAAGGGTCCATGCGCCACGCCGGGTAGTCGGCCCGCTGGTCATTGCCAAAAGGCTACGCGTCGCCGTCTCGCGATGACCAACGAGGGTCTGGTCGGGATCAGGCACCCCGGGTTTGAGATTGCAGCCGCCCACCGCGAGCCACAGCGTCAAGCTGGGCGGTCCTCATCAGCACTGAGCGTCGCCCGGATGACCCTACGTGCCATCGCGACCATCCCTGGGTGCGTGTCGAGGTAATAGGGCAGCGCCTCCAAACCCTGGGTCAGGGCCCAACCGCGTGCGCGTGCCCAGGTTGCGTCGTCGGCGGCAACAGCCGCGCGAAACCTCGACCGGCTCTCCCCCACGAACAAGTGGAAAGCCGCCATGACGTCGCCAGCGGGATCACCGACCGCTAGACCGCCGAAGTCCAGAACGCCGCTCAGGCGTTTGTTGACCGTCAGGAGGTTGCTAGCGATGAGATCCCGGTGCACCCAGACGCCCGGCCCCTGCCACGGAGGGGCTTCGACGGCCGCACGCCAGACCGAGGCCGCCGCGTCCTCGTCGACAAGATCTGGCTCGATGCGTCCCGCCGCCTGTAATGCGGAGGTCTCATCGAGCGCGGCGCGGGCGACGGCGTCATAGGCCGCTACCGGTCCAGCGCGTTGACCAGGCTGAACGTGAGGACCACCCTCGCTGTCGAATGCCTGCAACGCAACAATCAATTCAGCCAGCGCGTCGACGTCGCCCGCGCCGAGCCCGCCCCCAGGGGCAACGGCGTGCCGCTCAGCCAGGTGCACACCATCCAGGGGAATGGATAGGCGTCCGACGGCTCACCACTCGCCACCGGTAGCGGCACCGCCAGGGGCAGCCG
>DATEWO010000271.1:0-4714 GCA_035257925.1 Propionibacteriaceae bacterium
CCAGGCCAGATCAACCGTTTTCCTGACACGCGAACCAAGATCAAGTCCGCAGCAGGGCTTGTCAGAAAACCGTTGATCTGTCGGGTCGATGGTCTCCAACGGGTCGGAACTTGGCCTGCAAGGCGATCGCCGATGCGTGCAGGACAGGTTTCACCTCGCCGTGAAGCACTGCTTTTTCAGTAGAGGTGAGGTTCCTCGCTTTTCTGGAGGCTCTCGATCTTGATCTGGTTGGGCCCGTTTCGTGAGATGGCGCCGGTCTCCGACGCGGGTCGGTGTCACGGGAAACACGCGATGACGGCGTCTTGGAGCGCAGGACTGCGAGAGGTAAGCAATGCCCCGGAACGTTGATCGAGCACCTTGCGAGCCGATCCTGCAGATTAGTGTTACGCATGGGCTCGAGAAACATGGGCACAGCGACTCTCAAGATCGTGGGCGCTCCCCACATGACTCCCCACATTGTTTCTATCGGGCCCTAATTCTTGCTCACGGCCAGCGCGTCACCTGGCCGCCGAAATGGGCTTTCACTAGGGAATATGGTCACGCGGTCTCATTGTTGATCATGGTCTGTTTCTAATCTGTCGGTCGTAGGTTCGAGTCCTACCGGGGGCGCAATACATGGCTTCGACTAGGTGCTCCAATTTCGAGATCCGTGGACCGACGGCGTTGCTCCCCACATGTGGGATAAGTGGCAGAAGGCAATTGGAGCGCTGGTCAGGACCTCATGTCGTCGTCGCCGTCCCTGGCTTGGGTCAGGAAGACCATTTCCTTGCCCGGACGATCAGGGGCATCGCGTACGTCGAGGACGTTGAACCCGGAGCGGCTAAGGTCACGCTCGAGCTCGTTGCGTTCGCGAAAGCGCAAGGTCGAGGTAGATCGCATGATCTCCTCGCCGATGGCGGTCGATCCCTCAAAGGTCACGAGGGGGAGCGCGACCTCGGTCACGGTACATGACACGACGGCCGTACGGCCGTCTGGCATGGCGACCGGGGACGGCGCGAGGTCCCAGGTCTCCCAGTCTCGGACCTCGGATCGTCGGGTCTCGAAGACGAACCGTAGCCGATAGTCCCGGAGTACAGCAGCGAAGTACAGCAGCAACCATGCTGCTCAGCCGGGTGCGGGAGTGTCCACCGTGAGCCACCCGCGCTCGAATGATCTTCGATGACGCTCTCGCGCGGAGTTCGGGACGAAGCAGCGGTGGGTTCGACTCGGGCCGGCATAGTTCAGGTCGGCTGACGCCTTCAGGGCGTGCGTTGCAGCGGCCGGGCCGTTGCAATGGGGTCATGCCCGGTGATCAGCAGCTTGATGGCCGTCTCGACGCCCCGGTCGAGGAGCTGGTCGGACCGGTCGCGGTCTGTGAGCGCCCGGGCGAGTTGCAGCGTGCCGAGCATCAATCCGAAGAGGGTGAGCGCGTCGGTTTGAGCCGCCTCGGCGTCTGTCGGGTCGAGACGCGACGCGATGTCGTCGATGACGCCCATCAGTTCGTCGGTGTAGACCTGTTTGGTGGCGGCGGGACGCCGGGCGATCTCGTCGAGCAGCGCAGCCGACGGGCAGCCGTCGGCGGACTGGTCGCGATGCTGCGGGGACAGGTAAGAGCGGATGAACGCTTCGAGTCCGCCCTGGTACGGGGGCCGGGCCCGAGGACCGTCAGCGATACCCGCAACGAGGTCGTCGGCGTCCGATGGGGTGTGATCCCGGGTCAGCGTAGCCGGGTGTCCGCTCTGGCGAATGGTCAGCTGTATACCGAGATAGGAGGGAACGGCGGCTTCGATGTCGGCCGCAAAAGGCAGCCAGCGACGCGTCGAGCGCATCTTCGAGCGCGTTGCCGTCGAGGCCGATGCCGTTCGTCTAGGCCGACGCCGTTGCTGTTTGGGTAGAGGTGGCTGAAATGAACTGTGGTGAGGCCCACAGTGATGCTCCGAAAAAGCGGAAGACGTCCGCTAAATAATTCTGCCTGGATCAGCCCAGTAGGCACCGGACGGTGAGGGTCACAGCTGTACGGATGAGAATCGTGGTTACGCCGCGTCTATGTTGTAAACTCGGGGTACTGCATATTGCAGTCGGCCTGGGGCCGGAGACGCCGCTGTTGGATACGCCGCGCCTCATGAGCGATTTGTAGCTGCCGCCCAGGCACACACCCGGGATAGTTGCCTTGAATGGCCTTTCCTTTGACTTCTTTACTCCTTCAACCATCGGATACCACAGCGGTTGCTGGTGCTCCTGTCCGCGGCACATCGGCGTCCTCCGACCCCACCTCTGGTAGCCGCGCGTCGCGGTCTACCAAGCCTGGGAGTTCGTTCACGGCGTTGACTCGCACCGTCCATGAGATGGGGTTGATGCGCCGCCGCTACGGCTACTACTGGGTCAAGTTGATCGGCGCTGTCGTTCTCCTGGCCGTCTGGGTGGCCGCCTTTGTGTGGATCGGCGACTCTTGGTGGCAATTGGCCAGCGCCGCAGTCTTGGCTGTCGCCATGACCCAGATCGCCTTTCTGGGCCACGACGCAGCACATCGGCAGATGTTCAAATCCGGCCGTTGGAACGACTGGGTCAGCTTGATCATCGCGAACCTGCTGGTGGGAATCAGCTATGGCTGGTGGCAAAGTAAGCACACTCGCCACCACGCGAACCCCAACAAAGAGGGCGCCGACCCCGACATCGCCCTACGGGCGATTGCAATGACTCCGGCGATGGCCACCCGGCACCGCAACCGGCTGCTGCAGTGGCTAGTCGCTCACCAGGGCTGGTACTTCTTCCCGCTGCTGCTGCTCGAGGGGCTGTCTCTGCACACCGACGGCCTGAAACGAGTCCTCAGGCGGGACAAGGTCGAGCGCCGCTGGGTCGAGATCGCCTTCCTGACCGTCCGCCTCGGCGGATTGGCCGCTTTGGTGCTCGCGGTGCTGCCGCCGGGGAAGGCTGTGGCCTTCTTGGCCGTGCAGCTGGCAGTGTTCGGCCTCTACATGGGTTCCTCGTTCGCCCCCAACCACATCGGCATGCCGCTGGTATCCCCGAAACTCAAACTTGACTTCCTGCGCCGGCAGGTGTTGATGAGCCGCAACATCACCGGAGGACCGCTCATCTCGATCTTCATGGGCGGGCTCAACTACCAGGTCGAACACCACCTGTTCCCGTCCATGGCGCGGCCTCATCTCCGCAAGATTCAATCGTTGGTGGCTACCTACTGCGCGGACGAAGGGGTCCCCTACACCCAAACCAGCCTGTGGCAGTCCTACCGGACCGTCATCGGCTACCTCAACACGGTCGGACTAAAAGGCAAGGACCCGTTCCTCTGTCCCCTCGTCGCCCAACGCCGCGCCTTCTGACCCCTAAATACCTCCAGGACCATCATTAGCTTCGATCAGCGAGCCGCATCACATATCTAGTCGCGGCTCAGAGATGACCCGGAGTACGCACTGCGTTTGTCACAGCAGCTCAGACGGAAAGGACAGTGCCATGTCGTTTCGGGCGTACCTCGATGCACTCGAGGACATGACTGGCGACTCCTCCAACCTGATCCGGCCCGACGGCAAGGCAGAGCGGGCTCTGACCTGCCATGAGCGACCACTTGGCCCTCGGCACCAAACGACTACGCGCCGTTCAGACAACAGCGGTCCTGCTCATCGCGATCGTCAGAGGTTTCTTCGTCAAGCGCCTCATCATCGACATACCGCTGTAGCCGCCGGCACCCGGCCGTCGGAGGTCTATGACCCTCGCTACGTGGCCGAGCCTTGGTTGGCCTACGTACACCTCGTGCCGGGTGTGCTGTACTTCCTGCTAGCACCGCTACAGCTCAGCTACCGGTTCAGGAGCCGCCATTACACCGTCCATCGACGGCTCGGGCGCGTGCTGGCCACTGCAGCCATCATCAGCGGCGTCTTTGCCTTAATCTTCGGTCCGCACGGTGCTTGACAAGGCGAAGCGTTAGCACCAGCCGGAGGGACGATTGGCGCCGCAGCCCTCCGGTCCCTGTGGCTGGCATTCCGCTCGGTAATCGGCTACCTCTGCCGCGGCTTCTGCCTGATGATCTTCGCCATTCTGGTGCTGGCACGGCTGGCAACGCCACTAGAATGATCTTGCTCGATGATTTCTGGCTGCAGCTGCTGCTGGCGGGCTTGGCCTGATCTTCCCAGTTCGCGTTCCTCGGGCATGAGGCCTCTCACCGGCAGATCTTCGAGTCCGGCCGGGCGAACGACCGCAGCGGGCGGGTGCTCGCAGCGTTGGTGGTGGGTATCAGCTACAGCTGGTGGATGAACAAGCACAGCCGACACCACGCCAACCCCAACAAGATCGGCAAGGATTCCGACGTCGAGCCCGACACAGTGTCTTTCTGGAAGAGAGCGCTGCGACGCGGAAGGGCGCATTGGCGTGCAACGATGTCCCGTACGTCGAGGCCAGCCTGCTCTCCTCATACCGAACGGTCATCGGCTACTTGAACCGCGTTGGACTTGCCGCGCGCGATCCCTTCGACTGCCAGCTACGTTCCAGCTGGACGGTCGACGACCACCGCCCAGCCGTGTGGAGCCACGGCTCGGTCTGCGACGTCCGGCTCGGCTTCCAGCACAGTCGCACTGTCGGTGAGCGCGAACGGTTGCCCCGTCAGGTTGAGGACCAGGGTCAAGGACTGCTCGCCATGCCGGGCCTGGGCCCGGATGACGATGTGGGCGTTGTCTACGTCTTCGGTCTCGATTATCGCGTCGACCAGCCAGGGGTTGCGGCGGCG
>DATEWO010000272.1:0-3881 GCA_035257925.1 Propionibacteriaceae bacterium
CCCAGCCGGTACGGCAGGCGAGTGCAAGCTCGGTTACTTCATCGCCGCCCAAACCGCGGACGATCCATTCGGCGATGTTGAACCGGCGAACCGCATGTGCCGCTGAAGGTACGTGTCCCAGCAGCCAACGATGCCTGGTGATCGCCCACTGTCCGCGTAGTGGCTTGCCGGTTGTCGCCGCGAACGTATCTGCGGTGATGTCGCGCCGCAGCGCCTCGACCTCCTCATGATCGCGGCTATCGTGCCACGCAATAACCGGCGCAACGGGAATCCCTTCTTGATCAACAAGCACGCCAGATTCACCCATGCTGGTGATGCCAACGGCAGTGACGTTGGTCGTGCCGGGAGCGGCGTCGACTGCCGACCGAAGCGCTGCCATCGCAGCGTTGAGCAACTCCTCGGCGGCGAGTTCGACACCGAAGGATGTGGTGATCCATGGAGTGCGGGCCCGTCCCTCACCGACGACCTCACCTTGATCGGTAAAGACGACCGCTTTTGCCGAGGTGGTCCCGACATCAAGGCCTACGAGAATTGCCACGTTCAGAACTTACGCGGGTACCGCCCGGGCGAGCGGGTGATGCTCGGTGTCGGCGATTGCCATCGATGGCAACATTCTCGTTATGGCTACAGCATTCTCTTATGGATAAAGGGGACGCCCCGCCGGCAGCACTCCTGATCGCTGGTCCGCCGGCGTCTGGCAAAAGCACCGTGGCGGCGTCACTTGCGCGGACACTCGGCGCAACCCTGATCGACCAAGACGTTGCAACCGGTCCTTTGTTGAACGTGATCGGATCTCTGATCAACATCGATGACATCGACGATCCACGGTTGGCGAGGTTGACTCGAGAGGATCGGTACGAAACCATCACGTGCCTGGCCGAGGACAACCTCCGAGTGGGAAACACTGTGGTGGCTGTCGCACCGTTCACCGCAGAAAGGACGAACCTGCGCGCCTGGGAAGATTTGTTTCATCGACTTCAGCGAACAACTGAGGGAGCCGTAACGATGGTTTGGCTCTATCTAAGCCGTGAGGAGTTGTTGCAGCGGATGCGCGAACGAGGCGCAGACCGTGACGCGAGTAAGCTCCGGCAGGAGCAACGATTTATCGATCAACTCGACTTCGGACCGCCTGTCGGCCCGCATATTCCGATCCACGCTGTCGGTTCAGTCGATCAGATTGTGCTTTCGATCATCAACCAACTAAAAGCCGACTTCGCCCTGCCATCGACGGCCTAGCGCGCAGGAGATATCACATGACCATAGAGACGAAAAACCGAAAAACCCTTGCGGATATCGCCTTGGACAACGGCGTGTTCGCGATCATCGCCATGGATCAGCGAAACACGCTCAAGCGCATGTTCACAGCCGTCGACATCGACGCCAGTGAAGAAGACCTACGTGCAGCCAAGACTGACGTCGCACGCGCCCTCACGCCGGCGGCAAGCGCCATCCTGCTCGACCCGACCTATGGTGTTCCCGCGGTAACCGAAGCCCACGCTCTGGCACCCGGCTGTGGTTTGCTCGTCGCTGCCGAACCGTCCATCCGGAACAGCTACAACGGCGAACCCCGCACCCATCGCGACCCCGAACTCAACGCCAGCTGGGTCGCGGCGCAGGGCGGGGATGCCGTCAAGTTTCTGGTACAGCTGCGGGCGGACAGGTCGATACCGACGACCGGCGAGCCTGATCTGGTGCGTGAGGTGCTGGATGTCTGCCGCGAGATCATCGCCGATTGCAACTCCGCAGGGTTGCCCTCCGTTATCGAGAATCTTGTCTACGAGCTTCCCGGCGAACAGCTTTCCGGCAAGGCGCGGGAAGATGCAATCATCAGCGCCGCCAGCGCACTCGACGAGCTCGACATTGACCTCCTCAAGCTGGAGTATCCCGGCTCGCCGGAGGCCTGTCGACGCCTGGCGGACACCTTGCACCGCCCCTGGGCTGTGCTGTCGGCCGGAGTCCCCTTCGAGCAGTTCAGCGACGTCCTCAAGATCGCATTCGACGAAGGTGGAGCCTCTGGGTTCATCGCCGGCCGATCAATCTGGCGGGAGGCACTTCCGCTTAACGGCATGGAACGTCAACGCTTTTTGGACAGCGTCGCTCGTCCTCGCCTGGACGACCTTGTGGCGGTGGCCAACGATCGCGCCCGGCCGTGGACCGACGCCGCGAGATAACGCCCTATGACCCTGGACACTGTTTGGCGCTCACCCCAGCGCGCCTACCTGCCGCATAGTGGCCATTGAGGCATCGTCTGCGTACCAGATCGGCGTCGTCCCTTGACAGGACGACCGAAGGGAGCGACAACATGAAACCAAGACGCAGACGATTGCACGCATCACTTCCACTCGCCTGCAGTGCTCCAGTGAATCCCCAATTCACCGACCTTTGTCATCAGTTATCGAGGTGATCCCAGAAGATGACGACACCTAGTACGCCCCTACCCGAGGCACCGCCGAAAACAGGAACACCCATCCTGGAAGCTCGCGGACTGAATCGAAGCTTCGGTCACGTCCGCGCTTTGAACAACGCCGACTTCGACATCTACCCGGGCGAGGTTGTCGCGCTCATCGGTGACAACGGTGCGGGTAAGTCCACCATGGTGAAGGCCTTGACCGGCAACCTCGAACTGGATTCGGGAGAGCTGTTTTTTGAGGGCAAGCCGGTGACGATCACCAATCCCGAGCAGGCATCTGCGATGGGCATGGAAGTCGTCTATCAGGACCTGGCGCTGGCCCCACACCTCAACCCGGTCCAGAACATGTTTCTGGGCCGAGAGATCCCTCGAAAGGGCATCCTTGGCCCGCTGGGCTTCATGGACGAAAAGGCCATGCGGGCAAAAGCTAAGGCGGGCTTCGAGGAACTCGGAGGTACGGTCCGGTCATTCACAGCTCCGGTAGGTGCGATGTCCGGAGGGCAACGTCAACAGATCGCCATTGTGCGCGCGATTAGTTGGGCTAACAGACTCGTATTCCTCGATGAGCCCACCGCTGCCCTCGGTGTGGTGCAGACCAAGAACGTTCTCGACACCATTAAGCGAGTGCGTGACAAGGGCATTGCAGTGGTGCTGATCTCCCATTCCATGCCCGAAGTGCTGGAGGTGGCTGACCGGATTCAGGTCATGCGGCTGGGCACCCGAGTGGTCACGCTGCCTTCTGAGGGCACCACGGTGGAACAGTTGGTCGGCGCCATGACCGGCGCCTTGGACTTCAGCAAGGAGGAACTCGCATGAGCGTTATCACTCCCCCAGACGATGCGGCCGTCGACGTTGCGGATGAGGAGCAGCAATCGCTGATCAAGCGGATTACCAGTGTGCAATCGGTCTGGATCCTCGGCGTGCTTTTGGTGATCGTCGCATTCTTCAGCGTCACTGCAGGCGAGAGGTTTTTTTCCACCAGCAACTTCTCACTTATCTCCCAGAACATTGCCGTCTGGGCTGTACTCGGGGTTGGCATGACATTCGTCATCATTACCTCCGGTATCGACCTGTCAATCGGATCAGTGCTCGTCTTTTCCTCAGTTGTCTCTGCACTCGTGATGCAGAGGATCGGTGGCGAGGGCTGGGGGACTGCGATCATCGGCATCCTCGCCGCGCTCGTGACTGGAGTCCTGTGGGGACTCGTGAACGGGGCCTTGGTGGCCAAGGCGAAGATCCCGCCCCTGATCGTCACCCTTGGAACCCTCTCGATCGCGCTGGGGTTGGCCCAGGTGATCACCGGCGGTATTGACATCCGGTCGGTTCCGGAGGCAATGACCGATTTCAGCACCTACATCAAGATCCTCGGCATTCCAGCGCTGCCGTTCGTCGCACTCGTCGTAGTGATCATCGGCGGAATCGTCTTGCATAAGACCAGGTTCGGCCGCTACACCTACGCCATCGGATCCAA
>DATEWO010000273.1:0-7610 GCA_035257925.1 Propionibacteriaceae bacterium
CGGCAATCGAGCCGCACCAGTAGCTCGCGTGCGGCATCCAGCGGGCGGCTATGGCGCATTCGCGCGGCGAGCACCGCCGCAGGCCCGGCTACAAACACACACGCCAGGCCGTCGTTCGTCGGGATGACGCCAGCGGACAGCCCGTCGCCGTAATACCAGTGGTAGCCGTCCACGTTCGCTGCGGGCCAGTACCCATAGATATACGCCGCGGCATGGCTCCCCTCGACGATAGTGGGCGTTCCTACCTTCTGTGCCACCTGCGAGGCTCGTCCATCAGCTCCTACGACGAGTCCCGCACGTTCAGTCCGCGTCGCGCCGAGGTGGTCACGCACCACGACACCCACGACACGCCCGGCGCGATCTCGAGCAACGTCCGTCATCGCCAGTCCGAAGCCGAACCTCGCGCCGGCCTCCTCGGCGGCGCCGACCAGGAGAGCGTCAAGCACTGTTCGCCGGGGAGCATAGAGAGCATCCACCCCGGCGTACGGCTTCAGCGTGACAGGCATGGAGTCGTGGCCGTAGTGGAAGGTGACTCGGCGGACCGGCGGCGCGCCCGTGGCGGCTACCCGATCGAGCAGGCCCCAGCGGTCCAGTTGCAGGACTCCACCGCGCATCAGGGCATGGGTGGATACGGTGTCCGCGCCGCGGCGCGCCCGCTCGACAACCAACACCCGCATGCCGGCGCGACCGAGCAGCAGGGCCGTCGACGCGCCAGCCACCCGAGCGCCGATGATGATCACATCCCAGCTGCGGCCGTGATCAAGGGGTGCTGACATCGATCTGCACATCGGTGCCGTTGACCAGCACATCGTAGACAGCGGAACGGCGTCGGGACTGCTCGACGAGCGCCTTCAGCTGTTCCGGTGACGCGTCACCGTCGACGTCGAAGTGCACCCGGATTTGCCGATAGCCGTTGGGAACAACATCGGAGAGCCCGAGGATGCCGAGCAGGTCGATGTCACCCTCGACGGTTGAAGAGACCCTCCGCAGTGTGATGCCACGGGCGGCGGCGATGTTCGCGAGGCCGGAGGTGATGCAAGCCGCGATGGCATGGAGCAAGAACTCGACCGGTGTGGGAGCTTGGTTCGATCCAACGAGGACCGTTGGATGATCGGCGTCGTAGCTGAACGGGACCGGGCGGGATGTGTCCTCTTGTCCGGCGCCGTAAAAGCCTTGGATTGTTGAGCGGTTGTGGGTGCCGCTGATCCATTCGTTGGTCGCGCGGAATTGGAACTGGGCGATCTGCGGCGCGCTCTTGACCGCGTCGAGGGTGGCGAACAGGGTGGGAACATCGACGCCGTTGCGAGGAGGTCGCTGAACTGTTGCTGTGGTCATGAAGGGAACTCCGTTCAGTTGATGGACCATGACAGCGCTGACGCTAGAAGGGCCACCTTCCCTGCGCCTTCCCTCGTTCCGACGAGTGTGATTGGCCCCATCAGGCATGAGTGTGAGATCACAAGTACGTGGTTGTAATCCGTTGGGTTCTCATAGGTCATCGGTTGTTCCAATCAATTCCAGGAAACTCCGCCGACACGACCGTCCTCCGCCAGCTGTGGCCCCAGAGGCGTGGGACAAACTGAGGGGCTCCATGGCTGACGTAAGGCGGCAGGCCCTGCACGTCCGCGCATTCCAACCACGCTCGCAGCCCATCGCCCGCGCTTTTCGGGCCACCATGGCATGGAGGAGGTCAGGGGTTCGAGTCCCCTAAGCTCCACCCATTGAGAGCCCTAGTTGGCGGCCTTTCGTCGTTACGCTCGGCGCTGGTGGATTTGACTCTGCTTACCAACGTGCTGAGCGTGGGAGTCGTGCTGCACTCGGTCGTGATGTCAGCCTTGAACGTGTGCCCTCGTACGCTCGACATCTGAATGCAAGAAGTCGCGACGTGTGACCATCCACAGGATCAGCACGACGATCCATGGGAAAACGCCGACGACGAGCGCCCACAAGCCGACGGCTGGCGGCACCAGGAAGGGCAGGGCGTTGGTTAGCGCGTGAAACACGATCATCAAGAAGATGCTGCGGGTGCGGTTGAAGAGCCACACGTACAGGTATGTGAGACCGATTGACCCGAGCGTCTGGCTGAGCAGAGCGATCACAACCGTGATCACACCGGCGGGGGCGGGAGCGTTCTCGGGCACTCCCGACAGTGCGTAAATTGCGGTGAGCGGGTAGTGCCAGACCGCCCATGCCAGTCCCAGCAGCCACACCGATCGGACCGGGCTGAACCGTTCCTGCAGTCTGGGCAGCAGATAGCCGCGCCAGCCGGGCTCTTCGCCCAGGCCGCTGGTCAGCAGCTGGAGCAGCAGGATCGGCACGAACAGTGCGAGCCGGGCGCTGGTGTCGAGCAGGGAGGGCTCCAGGCTGCCGGTGATCCATGCCGGAAGCGTGGGCAGATACGACAGCGCCGCGGCGATGATCAGCGCGATCAGGTACCAGCGAGGTGCGACCCGTGGGTTGAATGTCCTGGCCAGTAGGTCGCGCACGCCGTGCGAGCCCCGCTCCTGGCCCGTGGCGATCAGCGCACCGAGCAGTGGGCCGTAGACCGCGACACTGAATACCAGAGCGAGCAGCAGGTGCTGGTTGTCGGCGAATCCCTCCGCGGCGAGCTGCGCGTAGTTGTCCGGCGACGGCATAGCCCAACCTCGGGGCAACGCGGCAAGCAGCGGCGGAACCCACAACAGCCACGTGAACGCGTAGGCCACGACGAAATAGATCAGAAGGGACCCACGGCCCCTGCGGTTGTCGACGGCGTCCATGTCAAGCCCTCGAGGTCTCGATCGGCTGGGCACCAGTGTCAAACGCCCAACAGCCCATGGCAAGGCGCATCGTTCCGGCGCACTGCCGAAAGGCGAGCGGTGGTCCAGAACCGCCGCTCGGGAACGGGCGAGCCGGTTGGTAAGCAGACTGGTCGAGATGGGATTGCGCCTGAGCCCTAGGCAGCCAATTCATGTTGGTAACGCCGATTAGGCGACATCGCTGCTCGGCGCAGTCAGGATGTTCCCATGGAGGCACGGCTGATCTCGCCTGCGGGCGCGGCATCGTTGTCGATGACGGAGATACGTGATGCCGCCGCTCGGGATGGCGGCACGCTCTGGCTGGACTTCGACCACACCGACGAGGACGGCATGGAGCTGCTCGGTGAGCTGATTGATGTCAGGCCGAGCGATATCCAGGAGTGCCATAGCCGATCTCCGGTGCCGAAGATGCGGTTCTACGCCGATCACCACTTCAGCGCGATCAATGGACTCGCCCGCGGCACCGACGGACGCCTGTATTTTCAGCCATTGAAAGTCTTTCTGACTCCCAAGGCCTTGGTCACTGTGCTCGGCCCGACGAGTTCGTCGTTGACATCGGAAATCGCGCGACGCGAGCTCACCGCCGTCCGCCAGCGGCTCGACAGCGGGCAGCTTCGTCCGGCCAGTTCGTTCGAGCTCGTCGCCGCCATTCGGGCCGAAGAGATGCGGACGCAAGAGGATCTGATCACAGAGTCTTCAGCTCGTATCGCGCAGCTTGAACGTGACGTGTCGCAAAAGGATCCGGTGAAAGCCGAAGCGTTGATGCAAGACCTGTTCGATCTTCGTCACGACCTGGAGGCGATCCGTACCAGTGCCGCCCAGGCCGCAGAGTCGTTCGCGAACTTGATCGAGACCATGAACCTGCAGGAAGGATTGATGCAGACGGACCTGCGCCGGGTGCGAAACTCCCAGCAGGGCTTCAGTCACCTGCAGCACACTGCTGATCTTGAGCGTGAGTACCTGCAGGAAATGATCGACCTATTCCAGACGCGCGTGTCCACCGAGCTCAATCGCTTCGTACGCAAGGTGACTGCCTGGGGGTCGATTGGCATTGCCTGGACGGTGATCGTCGGTCTGTACGGGATGAACTTCGCCCAGATGCCGGAGCTCGGCTGGCGATGGGGTTATCCGGCGGTCCTGCTGCTGATGCTCATAGTCGGCCTCCTTCTGGTGTTGCTGTTCCGGCGGCGAGGTTGGCTCTGACCAGATTGGCCTGCCGGGATCAGGCCACGGGCGAGGCATGAGGGGGGTGAAGTGGCACAACTTCAAGCTCGTCCTCGTTGCGCAGCGGTACATGCAGGACGCGGCCGCGAAGCTTCCCACGCCGCGCCTCTCCTTGCCCGGGCCCTCGGGCCCGAAGACACGCGAGCACTGATCCTGAACGAGCAGAAAGTTGCCGATCGCTCGTCGCGCATGGATCTGCAGAAGAATGAGGACGGCTCAGTGGACATCTATTCCGGGCCGCAGGCGCCGGCCGGCTTCGAGAAGAACTGGATCCCGACCGTCCCCGGCAAGAACTGGTTCGCGTACTTCCGCTTCTACCAGCCGACAGAGGCCTACTTCGATCGGTCCTGGCCGTTGCCGGACTTCGAGCAGGTATAGACCGACGCATCCGTCGCGCCGGCGAGCCGGGCCGCCAGCGTCCTGACGTGCTCGACAAGCTCCGGGGGTTCGTGCACCTGGAAGTCGAACCCTTTGGTTGTCACGTAGATGGCCAGCTCGTCGAGTGAGTTGGATCCAGCCCACAAGGTGCAGCTGTGCTCGTCGATCGGCTCCAACGCTCCGGTGGTGGGGGCGATCCGCTCCGCCGCGGTCTCGGCGTTGACGTGCAGGGTGAACCGGGCCTGGTAGCGGTAGGCCGACGTGGAGATCGCCCGCGAGGTGTAACCGCTGATGTCGGGGTCTGGTGGCGTGCGCGGGGTGAACCGGGGGCCGGTTGGCGTGCGCGGGTCGAGGCGGTCCACGCGGTAGGTGCGCCAGTCCTGGCGGTCGACGTCCCAGCCGAGTAGGTACCAGCGCCGGCCCGTGTGCACCAGCCGGTGCGGCTCGGTGGTGCGGATGCTGCTGGTTCCGTCGTGGGTGTGGTAGTCGAAGCGCAGGCGCAGCGAGTCACGGCAGGCGGCGGCGATGGCAGTGAGCGTGCTCGGGTCGACGGTGGGGCCGGAGTTGGCCATCGACACCGTCACCGACTGCAGGGCGTTGATCCGCTGGCGCAGCCGGGACGGCAGCACCTATTCGAGCTTGGCCAGGGCCCGCACCGAGGTCTCCTCGATGCCGGTGATCGAACCGCCAGCGGCCGTACGCAGGCCCATCGCGACCGCGACGGCTTCGTCGTCGTCGAGCAGCAGCGGCGGCAGCTCAGCGCCGGCACCTAGCCGGTAGCCGGCGGTGCCCGCGGTGGCCAGTACGGGGTAGCCGAGGGCGCGCAGCCGACTGATATCGCGGCGCACGGTGCGCGGAGTGATCTCCAGTCGCTCGGCCAGTTCGGTTCCGGACCAGTCGCGTCGGGTTTGGAGGAGCGAGAGCAGTCGCAGCAGCCGTGCGGAGGTTTCCCACATGGTTTGAAGTTTGCCATCTAGCTAGGACCAAATCTGACCTAACAGGCTTCTAGGGTTGTCGGTATGGCAGACAACAGCGAGATCCGGCCCTTCACCATCGACATTCCCCAAGCTGACCTGGACGACTTGCGGGACCGGATCGCCAGAACCCGGTGGGCCGCAGACCTGCCCGATGTCGGCTGGAGCCGCGGAGTGCCAGTGAGCTACCTCAAGGGGCTGGCCGAGTACTGGCGCGATGGCTACGACTGGCGCGACTACGAGCGGGAGCTGAACAGGTATCCGCAGTTCACCACCGAGATCGACGGGCAAAACATCCACTTCCTGCACGTGCGCTCGACCGAGCCGGACGCGCTGCCGCTGATCATGACCCACGGTTGGCCTGGTTCGATCGTGGAGTTCTTGAATGTCATCGGTCCGCTAACCGACCCCAAAACACATGGCGGCGACCCGGCGGACGCGTTACACCTGGTGATTCCATCGATCCCCGGCTTCGGGTTCTCCGGGCCGACCGCGGAGGCCGGCTGGGACACCAACCGGGTGACCAGGGCATTCGCTGAACTGATGAACCGGCTCGGCTACGACCGCTACGGTGCGCAGGGCGGCGACACCGGCGCAGTCATCTCTCCGGGGCTGGGCCGGCTCAACCCCGACAAGGTCGTGGGCGTGCACGCGAACGGGCTCTCCGCGTTCACCGACGTCAAGCCGGACGAGGTGGCAGAGCTGACCGAGGCCGAGCGGGCTCGGCTGGAGCAGCTGGAGTATATGAAAACCGAGCAGTCCGGCTACGTGATGATCCAGATCAGCCGACCGCAGACCCTGGCACACGGGCTGCACGACTCGCCGGTCGGGCAATTGGCCTGGATCGTGGAGAAGTTCAAGGAGTGGACCGATCCGGCCGCCGAACTGCCAGAGGACGCGGTGGACCGGGATCTGTTGCTCACCAACGTGACGCTGTATTGGCTGACCGGTACCGCCGGGTCCTCGGCCAATAGCTACTACGAGGCCGCGCATTCCGGAGCCTGGGGCGGGAGTGAGCGTTCTACGGTGCCGACCGGGGTCGCGGTGTTCCCCCTGGATGTGTCGATCCGGCGCACTATCGAGCTCGAACACACTGTCGTGCACTGGTCCGAATTCGGCCGCGGCGGCCACTTCGCCGCCATGGAGGCCCCCGACCTGCTCGTCGGCGACGTCCGGGAGTTCTTCAGCAAGCTGCGCTGAAGGCTCGCGGCTATCCCGAGGTCGGGACCACGTTGCGACCGCGTTCCTGGAGCAACTGAGCACCGTGGGTTGATTCGCCGAGGCGGGACCCGTCAGCGCGTTCTCGTGGCATCCGGCTGCCTCGGATGAGAACCTTCGACCATGGACGACGCGAGGGCGGCACGAGATCAGCGGCTGCTGCTCTTCTCGATCTGGGCATCGGCCGGCTTCGCGGTACTGTCCTCGGTGTGGGGGATCCTCAGCGGATCCAGCATGATCGTCTTTGACGGGCTCTACTCGTTCGTCAGTATCGGGCTGTCGGTGCTCGCCGTGCTCGCGCTGCGCTTCTCGCGGCGAGGGGCGGACGAGCGCTTCCCGTGGGGGCGGGAGGCTGCCGAACCGGTCGTCGTCGTGATCAAGGCGGCCATTCTCAGTGCGCTCTGCGCGTACGCCGCAGTCGGCGGGATCCTCGACATCGTCAACGGTGGCCGGGAGGTCGCGGTCGGCTCCGCTGTCGTGTACGCGGTGGTGGCCACCCTCGGAGGTCTGGTGGTGGGGCTGGTGCTCCGGCGGGCTGGCCGGGATGGTTCCGATCTGGTCCGCGCCGAGACCGCCGAGTGGCTGGGTGACACGCTGCTGTCGTTCGGGGTGCTGATCGGCTTCCTCGTTGCCTATGCCCTCGTGGCGGGGGGCCGTGCCGATTTGGCGGCCTACGTCGACCCCGGCATGGTCACGCTCGTGTCGCTGGCGTTCCTCTGGGTTCCGATCAAGCTGATCGTCCGCAGCTTGCGCGAGATCTTGTCGATGGCCCCGGAGGCTGACGTGCTCGACCAGATCCGCGCGTGCGTCGCGGCCGTCGAAGAGCGGTACGCGTTCTCCGAGTCTTTGCTGCGGGCGTCGAAGGTGGGAAACCGAATGGACATCGAGATTGACTTCGTCGTCGGTGCTGAGTCGGCGGTTCGTACTATCGCCGACAGCGACGCCGTGCGCCAGGACCTGCACGAGCGGCTCGCCGCATTGGGGTACGACCGCTCAGTCGTCGTGACGTTTACCGCGGACA
>DATEWO010000274.1:0-4573 GCA_035257925.1 Propionibacteriaceae bacterium
TCGGCCGAGGTCGCGCACCCACCATGACAGTTGCAGGTCCAGCGGTCGGGCAAGATCAACCGCGATCTCGCCGGTGCGTACCCTCTCGGCGAGGTCTCCCCACGCGAACATGGCCACTGGCGCAAGGAAGGCCTGGCCCAGCCAGACATAGGTCGAGGCCTCCTGCGGACTGTAGCCGCCGAGGGTCCCACCGGCCGCGGCAATTGCCGCCAGTAGCAGGCCTAGCCTGATGAATCCGAAGACGGAGTTGGTGAAGATGCCGGCGAGGGTGGCCGCCCGGTATCTGCTGTACCTGCGAAACTCGGCTCTGGCGAGTTCGACGTAGGTACGCACAGTCGCAAGACCCTAGATCTGGGCTCGTACCAGGTCAACGGTCCCGGCGTGCCTCACCACCTACCCAGCGTGTCGACCCACCTCTTTGAGGGTTGCTCGCGCAATCGCGCGTGGGATCCGCCGCCGTCGTCGGCGCTCGCAGAGGAAAGAACGCCTCTGCTCTCTACTCCTCCGTGCGGCGGCGCGCGATTTGTCGACGCTCGCAGCCTCCGACAGGGCTGCGCGGGATGCACGAATTTCCGAAGTTCCCTGTTTCAGTGCTGGTCGCTGCGGCTCCCGAGGCAAGACCACTGGTGCTGCTGGTATAGCGTGATGCGAAGCGTCGGAGGGAATGACTAGTGGCCGAGGAGGACGAGCGGCTCAAGACCGGACACCCGCCTGCTGTGCCGGTCTTCTTCCTCTCCGACAGCACCGGAATCAGCGCAGAGACGATGGGAAACGCTGTGCTGATTCAGTTTCCCGACCTACGGTTCGAGCGTCGTCTCATACCGTTCATCTCCTCGGTCGAGGAGGCCCGGCGGGTGGTAGCGATCTTGGACGCTGCGGCTCAAGGTCCGGTCACTCCCTTGGCCTTCTCCACTACCGCAGTCGAAGAGGTCCGACAAGAGCTCTTGCGTTCCAAGTGCCCGTTGATCGACTTCTTTGGCATTCACATGGAACAGGTCGAGTCGATCCTGGGAGCCAAAGGAATCCGGGTCGCAGCGCGGTTGCATGGGATGGGGGACGTCAAGCGCTATAACGCCCGGATGGCTGCCGTGGAATATGCGATCGAACACGATGACGGCCAGAGCATGCGAGCGCTGGAGAAGGCAGACGTGATCTTGGTGGCTCCCTCACGCTGCGGCAAGACACCAACCACGATGTATCTGGCCTTGCAGCACGGCATCTTCGTCGCCAACTACCCACTGGTCGATGAAGACTTCGCGAGTGCGGAGCTGCCGGGCCCGGTGCGCGGGTTACGCGACCGATGTTTCGGGCTGACCACCACACCAGCGCGGCTCAGCCAGGTTCGGAACGAAAGGCGGCCCAACTCCCGCTATGCCTCGCTGGAACAGTGCATGTACGAGCTGCGCCAAGCCGAAGCGATGTACCGCAACCATCGCCTGCCCGTGATCAACTCCTCGACCAAGTCCGTGGAGGAGATGTCCACCGTGATCTTGCAGACCCTGAACCACAGAGAGTGAAGGAGAGAACGAGTATGCCGGCGTCCTCGAATACCCCAACCATCGCTTGGTTTGCAGACCTTAGTCTCGCCGACATCGATCAGGTGGGCGGCAAGAACGCCTCGCTAGGCGAGATGGTGCGAAATCTCACCTCAGCGGGGGTACGCGTCCCGGACGGCTTCGCCACCACTGCGGATGCCTACCGGCAGTTCATCTCCGAGGGTGGCTTGGTCGAGATGATCAACGCCGAAGTGGCCGCACTCGACACTGATGACGTCCAGCAGCTCACAGCTGTGGGTGGCAGAATCCGCGAGGCGGTGGCCGGGCAGCGGTTCCCTGCCAATCTAGAAGCCGACATCCGCGCTGCCTACACCCGGCTCGTCGAGGACTCAGGCAGCGCCTCTGATGACCTGGTGTCCTTCGCTGTGCGGTCCAGTGCGACGGCTGAGGACCTGCCGGAGGCCTCGTTCGCGGGTCAGCAGGAGACATTTCTGAATGTCCGTGGCATTGATGCCATCCTGGCTGCGATCAAGGAGGTCTTTGCCTCCCTTTACAACGATCGCGCGATCGCCTATCGGGTCCATCACGAGTTTCCACATGACGCCGTTGCACTCTCGGCCGGTGTGCAGCGCATGGTGCGATCCGACATCGGCGCATCTGGGGTGATGTTCACCATGGATACCGAGTCTGGCTTCAGTGATGCTGTCTTCCTCACCTCGTCCTATGGTCTTGGCGAGGCTGTTGTGCAGGGGGCGGTGAACCCCGATGAGTTCTACATCTACAAGCCGGCGCTGCGGGCCGGAAGACCCGCGATCCTCAAGCGCGGTGTGGGGAGCAAAGCAACCAAGATGGTCTACACCACGCGAAGCGAGGTTGGCCAGACCACCGAGTTCGTGGATGTTGATCAGGCCGACCGGAGACGTTTGTCCCTCAGTGACGCGGATGTCACCGAGTTGGCGCGCCAGGCGCTGACCATCGAGGACCACTACGGGCGACCGATGGACATCGAGTGGGGCAAGGATGGGCTCGATGGCCGGTTGTACATCCTCCAGGCACGTCCGGAAACCGTGATGTCACGCCAGCCCGCCCGGGTCCGGCGCTACCGGATCCGGGAACGCGGCCCGGTCCTCGTGGAAGGACGCGCCATCGGCCAGAAGATCGGCGCCGGCAGCGTACGCGTGCTGGACTCGGTGGCCGAGATGCATTTGTTCACTCCCGGTGAGGTTCTGGTCGCCGATATGACCGATCCGGACTGGGAACCGATCATGAAACGAGCCGCCGCGATCGTCACCAACCGTGGTGGTCGCACTTGCCATGCGGCGATCATCGCGCGTGAGCTGGGAATCCCCGCTGTCGTCGGCACAGGTAGGGCGACCAGCGAGCTGGGTGACGGTCGGCCGGTAACCGTCTCGTGTGCTGAGGGCGATGCCGGATATGTCTACGCCGGCCTGCTCGACTTCGTCATCGAGGAGTCCGAGCAGCAGAACATGCCTCCGATCGATGTGAAGATCATGATGAATGTCGGAACTCCGGATCAGGCCTTTGCATTCTCGCAGCTACCGAACGCTGGAGTCGGGCTGGCCCGCTTGGAGTTCATTATCAACAATCAGATCGGCATCCACCCAAAGGCGTTGCTGGAACTGGCCGAGCTCGACGAGCCGCTCCGGAGTCAGATCAGGGAGGCCACTGCTGCGTACCAGACGCCACGTGATTTCTTCGTCGGCCGGGTGGCTGAGGGAGTAGCGACACTTGCCGCGGCGTTCGCGCCGCATCCGGTGATCGTACGCATGTCGGACTTCAAGTCCAACGAGTACGCGAGCTTGCTCGGCGGTGACCGCTACGAGCCGCACGAGGAGAACCCCATGATCGGCTTCCGGGGAGCTGCGCGCTACCTCTCGCCGGAGTTCGTCGACTGTTTTGCGCTGGAGTGCGAGGCGCTTCGCCACGTGCGCAACGAGATGGGCCTGACGAACGTGAAGATCATGATTCCGTTCGTCCGTACCCTCGCGGAAGCTGAAGGAGTGATAGGTCTGCTGGCCGAGCACGGGCTTCGTCGAGGTGACAACGGCTTGGAAGTGATCATGATGTGCGAGTTGCCGTCGAATGCCGTCCTTGCCGATTCATTCCTTGATCATTTCGATGGATTCTCCATCGGATCCAACGACTTGACTCAGCTCACGCTGGGCCTGGACCGCGACTCCGCTCTGGTAGCCGCCACCTTTGACGAACGTGATCCGGCAGTGAAGGCGCTGATCAGCAGCGCGATCAAAGCCTGCAAGGCACGTGGCAAGTATGTGGGGATCTGCGGGCAGGGTCCCAGCGATCATCCCGATCTCGCCGAGTGGCTGCTAGAGCAGGGCATCGACAGCATCTCGCTCAACCCCGACACTGTGGTCGATACCTGGATCAGGCTTGGCAGCGATGCACAGCAGGCCGACGTCTCTTGACTCGGCTTGTCAGAGGTCAATTCCGCACCCGGGAAGGCTCTACTGCGGCAACTCACGGCCACGGCAACAGGTAAACCTGCGACACCTGGGCGCGTTAGGGTCGGCGGGTGGACGACGTAAGCCTGGCCGCTGAGCTGGTACGCGAGGCAGGAACCATGGCCAGCGAGATGCTCAGACAGGGTCTGGAAACCCGCTATAAGACCTCGATCTCAGACGTGGTATCTGCAGCTGACCAGGCCGCCGAGGAACAGATCACTCGCAGGCTGGTAGAGAGCCGGCCCGATGACGGGCTGGTAGGGGAGGAGGGCGCACGCAAGGCAGGCGACGATCGAACCTGGTACGTAGATCCGGTCGATGGCACGTACAACTTCCTTTCCGGTATCCCGTACTGGTGCTCGGCGGTGGGCCTGGTGGACGCCGACGGGCCCCTGTTGGGAGCGGTCTACTACCCAGCCGTTGATCAGCTTTGGCTGGGCGGGCGAGAGAGTCCGACCACAGTGAACGGGGAGCCGGTGCCTAAGTTGCTCAGCCAACCCCTCTCCGAGGTCTCGATCGCCACCTATCTGCACCCGCGGCACTTCGGGAACCGGCAGCGCGTGGTCGCGTGGCAGTCAGTCATTGCAACCGCCG
>DATEWO010000275.1:0-9206 GCA_035257925.1 Propionibacteriaceae bacterium
GCCACTGAGAGGGTGGCGGTGGCGGGAGACTCACTGAACGGGTCCCCTGGCATCATCCTGAAGCCGTTGCTACCCTCCCACGACCCAGAGGCTTGGTCGGCAACCGGTGCAATCGACATATGCGCTCCCCCTGAACTCACCAGCAGTCGCTTCGGAAGGCTGATGTTAGTCGCTGAATGGCGACTTTTCTGATGGTGGAGAATGCCGCCATGGCCGAACTGGAGCAACGCCGCATCCTGAAAACCGCAATTCCCGGTCCGCGCTCGCTGGAACTGATGGCGCGCAAGACCGGTGCGGTAGCGAGGGGCATTGGGACGACCATGCCGGTCTTCGCCGTCGAGGCTGGCGGCGGTGTAGTCGTCGATGTCGACGGTAATAGCTTGATCGACTTCGGCTCCGGGATTGCCGTCACCACGATCGGCAACAGCGCGCCCCGCGTGGTGGCAGCCGTCCGGGATCAGGTGGAGTTGTTCACCCACACCTGCTTCATGATCACACCGTACGAGGGCTACGTCGCGGTTGCCGAGCAGCTCAACCAGCTCACCCCGGGCGACTATGAGAAACGCAGCGTGCTGTTCAACTCCGGCGCTGAGGCGGTCGAGAACTCGGTCAAGATCGCTCGGGCCTACACCAAGAAGCAGGCGGTTGTGGCGTTCGATCACGCCTACCACGGCCGGACCAATCTCGCCATGGCTCTGACCGCGAAGAGCATGCCCTACAAACACAGCTTCGGGCCGTTCGCCCCAGAGGTCTACCGCGCGCCCATGTCCTACCCGTACCGCGACGACAAGCTGATGGACGGCGAACTTGCGGCCCACCGCGCGACGGACCTGATCGATAAGCAGGTCGGCGCGGACAATCTGGCTGCGGTGATCATCGAACCGATCCAGGGCGAAGGCGGGTTCGTCGTTCCCGCCGATGGGTTTCTCCCGGCATTGGCAGACTGGTGCCGGTCCAACGAGGTCGTTTTCATTGCCGATGAGATTCAGACCGGCTTCGCTCGTACCGGCGCCATGTTTGCCTGCGAGTTGTTCGACGTTGTCCCCGATCTGATCGCCACAGCCAAGGGCATCGCCGGCGGTTTGCCGCTCGCCGCGGTCACCGGACGTGTCGAGATCATGAACGCGGCCCATGTAGGGGGCCTGGGCGGGACGTACGGCGGCAATCCGGTCGCCTGTGCTGCAGCGCTCGCGGCGATGGAGACGATCAAGGGAGATAACCTGGTTGCCCGCGCCGCTGAGATCGAGCGGATCATGCTTGGCCGGCTGCATCGCATGCAGGCCGAGGACAACCGGATCGGCGATGTCCGGGGTCGCGGGGCGATGATCGCCGTTGAGCTGGTGCACCGGGACAGCGCTGATCCAGATCCCGGCTTCGCCACCGCGGTCGCCACCGCGGCTCGCGAGAAGGGGGTCATCGTGCTGACGTGCGGCACTTATGGGAACGTGCTGCGCTTCTTGCCACCATTGACCATCAGCGATGAGTTGCTGAACGAGGGACTCGATGTGCTGGCTGAGGCCTTCGCAGCGACGTGACGCTGAGACTTCACCACTGACCAGTGGACGCCGCACACGAGGTCTACGGCACTCAATACGCGCTAGTAAATAGATATGTCGACATTCTGACATCCACGGCGGTGGAATGGGGCCTGATCGGCCCTCGCGAGGCCGACAGAGTGTGGGATCGCCACATTCTCAACTGCGCGGCACTGAGTGAGCTGATCCCCGTCACCAGCTCGGTCGTCGACGTTGGCAGCGGAGCGGGTTTGCCTGGCATTCCCCTGGCATTGTTGCGGCCCGACCTCCAGGTGACACTGATCGAGCCGCTGCTGCGACGTAGCACCTTTCTGACCGAGACGATCGAGAAGCTCGCGATCGCCGACCGAGTCCAAGTCGTTCGAACACGTGCCGAAGATCACCACCAGTCCTACGACGTCGTAGTCGCGCGAGCCGTCGCTCCCCTCGACCGCCTGATCGGCTGGTGCAATCCGTTGCGCGCCACCGGCGGCGTGATCCTTGCTCTCAAGGGCGAATCTGCAGCAGACGAGGTGACCGCAGCCCAGCGCCAGCTGGAAACCACGCACCTGGCCGCCGAAGTGCTCAAAGTCCGTGCCCATCCCGACGCGGAACCCGCCACCGTAGTCCGCCTCACCGCCCGCCACTAACCCTGCTTTTGTGGCTGACCCCACGTTGCTAGGCCGCCGGCCCAGCGCGATTGACGCAGGAGCGGTGGGGACCGTCCCGCAGTCCTAGACAACCTAAGATGCCTGAAACCTGCGCAATGGTCAGCTAAGCGTGCCGCCTCCCCGGCCCGCAATGTTGTCTAGGACTGCGGGACGGTCCCCACCGCGTCCGCGAACATCAATTCGCGATTGTGGCGCGGCGGCCAACGGAACGACTTCCTGATTGTTACCTTGTGGCGGAAGGGTGAGGAATGGGGTTCGATGCTCGCACCGCCGGTAGCCGAGAATCGGGTGACGCCCACTCTCGGCTGGCCAAGGAATGTTGAGGTCGATCCGCAGATCGGTTGGCCTACCGTTCCACGTGAAACGCTCGATTGGCCGGAAGCGGCATCGGCAGCAGTGATTCACAGCGGCGCCTCTGAGACGACAACCGCCGCGCCTGTCATCGAGATACCGCCAGGTCCGCGACGGGCGCGCTTCGACGAGGACGAGTTCGCCCCACCTCCGGTCGAGGAAGATCCGCCGGCAGCTGCGTTGACCGCGGAACGCGTGACCACTGCCTCCCTGCCCGCGCCACCACTCCCCAGAGTTTTCGTCGTTGCGAACCAGAAGGGCGGAGTCGGTAAGACCACCACCAGCGTGAATCTGGGGGCCGCACTCGCGTTGGGCGGGCTGTCGGTGCTGCTAGTGGATCTCGATCCCCAAGGCAACGCCACCACCGCGCTCGGGGTCGATCATCGACCGGGCACACCTGGCACGTACGAGGTGCTGATGGCCGGTGCCGCGCTCGCTGATCACGTCGTCGACTCTCCCGAGGCGCCCAACCTCAAGGTCCTGCCTGCCACGATCGACCTCGCCGGTGCCGAAATCGAGCTGGTCTCCATCGTCGCCCGCGAGAACCGGCTCAAGCGAGCGTTGCGCGCTTATCTGCAAGATCATCACGCCGACTATGTCTTTCTGGACTGCCCGCCCTCGTTGGGACTCTTAACACTCAACGCTCTGGTCGCCGCGAACGAGATCTTGGTTCCGATCCAGTGCGAGTACTACGCCCTCGAGGGTGTTACCCAGCTGATGCGCACGATCGATCTTGTCAAGGGCGAGCTCAACGACGAGCTCAAGCTGAGCACCGTGTTGCTCACCATGTTCGATGCCCGCACCAGGCTTGCCGCTCAGGTCGCCGAGGAGGTTCGGCGGCACTTCGCTGCCGAGACGCTCCCGACGGTTATTCCGCGTTCGGTGCGCATTTCAGAGGCGCCCAGCTACGGCCAGACCGTCTTGACGTACCAGCCCAGCTCGGCGGGCGCCATTTCTTACCTTGAAGCCGCACAAGAAATCGCCCGTCGTGGCGTTGAGGAGATCGCATGAACATTCGTACGGAGCGCCGCGGCCTCGGCCGGGGCTTGGGTGAGTTGTTCCAGCGGACCGAGCCGCAGCCAACGGACATGCCAGGCAACGGCCAGCCGGAGCCCGCCCCGATGGCACCAGTGCCTGATGGTTCCTATTTCGCCGACCTGCCTCTGGATTCGATTTCCCCCAACCCTCGGCAGCCCAGAACCGCCTTCGATGAGGAGGCGATGTACGAGCTGGTGGAATCCATCCGCGAAGTCGGCATGCTGCAACCAATCGTGGTCCGTCCAATGGGCGGCGCGAGATTTGAGCTCGTCATGGGCGAACGCCGCTGGCGAGCCGCGCAGCAGGCCGGCGTTGAGACAATCCCGGCGATCGTCCGCGAGACGGCGGATCACGAATTACTCCGTGATGCCCTCCTGGAGAACCTGCATCGCGCTCAGCTGAACCCCCTGGAAGAGGCCGCCGCGTACCAGCAGATGCTGGAGGACTTCGGCTGTACGCAGGAGGAACTCGCGAGTCGGATCAAGCGCTCCCGGCCGCAGATTTCCAACACGATCCGCCTGCTCCGGCTGCCGCCGACGGTGCAACGGCGCATTGCCGCTGGGGTGATCAGCGCTGGGCACGCCAGAGCTTTGCTGGCCATCGAGGATCCGTCCAGCCAGGAGCGCCTCGCCGAGCGGGTGGTTGCGGAAGGACTGTCAGTGCGGGCGGTCGAGGAGCTGGTGACCGTCGGGGAACCTGCCGATCGGGCCCCCCAGCAGCGGCGCCCGAAGATGGTCGCACCGAAGGTCAAGGATCTGGCCGATCGGCTCTCCGATCACTTCGATACTCGAGTTCGGGTCGAGCTGGGCAGAACCAAGGGCAAGATTGTCATCGAATTCGCCACGATTGACGACCTGGAGCGCATCGTTGCCCTCATCGAGCCGCAACCGGAGGCCACCGAAGAATATCGACAAATCGATATTCCGGAGAGTGATACTCAAGAAGAGGTGGGTGCTGGTTCAGCTGCTTCGATTTGAGCGAGCTTGGCTCTGATGTCTTTGGTGGCTGACCGCTCGGCGACGAAGGACAGAAATGGCACCGTCCCCGCCAGCGCGATCAAGATCAGCCGCTGCCAGCTCCACTTCGCCTTCAGCCCAAGATCGACGGCCGTGATCAACAGGATCATGTAGAGATAGCCGTGTGGAATCGCGGTCCAGGTCACCACGTGAGGATTGCCACCCAAGTACTTCAACGGCAAGCCGACGCACACCAAGACTACGAGCAGGGTGCCAACGACGTACGCCATGATCCGGTACCGGATCCAGGCATTGCGCATGGGCTGAAGCCTATGTCGGCTCAACCGGACGCTCCGGTGTGATCTCAACCACCTCGGTGTCGTTACGCCCGATATCTCGAGCCATCCGGAACGCCATGAAGAGGGTGAACGCGGCGAACAGCCACCACTGCATCGAATACGCCACATTGCGGAGCCGGCCAGGCGCTTCAGGCAGCTGCACCTCAACCGGTGTCAACCCCTGGCTCGTCGCATCGGCACTGGATAGGTTGACGTACCCGCTGATCAGCGGTCCTGGCCACTGCTGCGCCAAGGCAGGCAAACGGACAGAGGCGATCTGACCACTCGGCAAGTCGGTGCCGGGCTGGTGCTCCTCGGTCGGCAGCAACACCCCGACCTGTTGAACCGGACCGCTGGGCGGCGCGGGAGCACTCGGACCAGAAGCGATGCCACGCACCACCGCCACCACACTGCCGTCAGCCTGCCGCAGACCCGTCAGTACCCGGAACTGCCCGCCCTCCATGGGCACCAGCAGCTGCAATGCCGGCTCGTAGGTGCCCTCGAGGCTCACCGATCGTCCATATCCATCGGTCGCCGGCTCTCCCGCGCGGGCCACCGAGCCGATCGGAACCGGTGGAGCTGACGCCCGGCGTTCTGCAGCCTCTGCTCCCTGGGAGTCGTAAACCGCAAGCTGCCAGAAGCCGAGCGCCACCATGACCCCCGCCACGCCGATCCCGATGGCGATGACCAGGCCTTGCTTGAGGTGGGTCATTCGACCGTGTCTTAGTGCGCCGCCAATGAGATCGTCTGTGCGCGGCCTCCCCGAGCTGCGGCCGCATGGACCAGGTCGGCGCACATCTTTCCCAGGCTCCAGCCGGCGGTTTCGATCGCCAGCGGCACCGCCGACGTCTCGGTCATGCCGGGGGAGACATTGACCTCCAGGAAGACCGGCTCTCCTTCTGAAGTGAGGATGAGATCGGTTCGCGAGAGGTCCCGGAGGCCGAGCGCTGCATGCACCCGCAAGGCCACGTCAGCGCACTGGTTTGCTACGTCGGACTCGAGCTCAGCCGGGCACAGGAAGCGGGTTGCGCCCGCGGTGTACCTGGCGGCGTAGTCGTAGACACCAGACTCCGGACGGATCTCTACGGCAGGAAGCACGATCGGACCGCGCCCTCGGTCCACCACGGCCACCGTCACTTCGGTGCCCTCGATGAACTCCTCGATCACCGCAACTGAGCCGTACGCGTAGGCCCCGACCATGGCCGCTGGAAGCTCCTCGGCCCGGGTGACCTTGCTACACCCGAGCGCTGAGCCACAGCGGGAGGGCTTGACCATCATCGGGAAGCCGAGCTGGTCGCCGAGAGCCTTGACGAGGACGTGCGCCCCCAGCTCCCGGAACGTCTCGTACGGCAGCGCCACTTGGGTAGGCGTCCGGATACCTGCGGCGCGGACCACGGTCGTGGCGATCGACTTGTCGAACGCGACTCGGCAGGCCGAACCGATGGAGCCGACGAATGGCACGCCCAGAAGGTCGAACACCTCGCGCAGCGAGCCGTCTTCACCAGCCTCACCGTGCAGGACAGGAAAGACCACTGAACCGCTCAGCTCGGTAAGCCGCGATAGCAAGCTCGAGTCAACATCGGACTCCACGACCTCATAACCCCGAGACCGCAGCGCCTGACTCACCCGGCGCCCGGAGCGCAACGACACATCTCGCTCGTGTGACAGCCCTCCCGAGAGTACGACCACTGTCGGCAGGTATCCGTTGTCGGCCACCCCACTCCTTCTTTCATGATCATCAAACCATGATCAACATCGATCAAGATCAACTTCTAGTCGGGCACCATGATCATCAGGTCTGATCCGGACCTGGCGCCTCACGGGGTCCGAGTGCCAGGCGACCACTCTCAGACTCAACGGCGGTACCGAAGATCTCGAGCATGCGCGCCTCGTACTCCAGCACCTCACCAAGCCGGCGGGTGCCTTCGATGATGCGCTCTGGCGTTGGGAAACAGTACGACAACCGCATGTGCCGGCTACCCAGGCCATCGGCATAAAACGCGGTTCCAGGGACGTAGGCGACTCGAGCGGTGACTGCGCGGGGCAGCATGGCGTGCGAGTCAATCCCTGGAGGCAGGCTCAGCCAGACGAAGAAGCCGCCCTCCGGTTTGGTCCAGGTGGTGCCCGCAGGCATGTGGCTGGTCAGTCCGGCCATCATCGCGTCGCGGCGCTCCCGGTACATCTCCCGGAAGATCTTGATCTGGCCACGCCAGTCATGGCTCGTCAGGTATGCAGCGACCGCGTACTGGGAGAACACCGGCGGGCAGAGCGTCGCTGCTTCCTGAGCAAGCACCAGCTTCTCGCGCACGGCGTGCGGCGCGAGCACCCAGCCCACCCGGAATCCCGGCGCAAAGGTCTTGGAGAACGAGCCCAGGTAGATCACGTGATCATCGTTGAGTGACCGCAGCGGTGGGATGGGGTCGCCGTCGAAGCCGAGTAGTCCGTACGGATTGTCCTCGACCACCAGCAGGTCCGCTTGTTCGGCCAGATGTAGCAACTCCAGCCGGCGGTCGAGGGATTGGGTGACGCCCGCGGGATTGTGGTAGTTCGGAATGGTGTAGAGAAATTTGACCGTGCGCCCTGCACGGCGGAGCGCCCTGAGGGCATCGGCGAGCGCGCTTGGGTTCAGGCCCTGCTCATCCATCGCGACATGGACAACCTTGCACTGATAGGACCGGAAGACCCCTAGTGCGCCGACGTAACTGGGTGCCTCGCACAACACCACGTCACCGGGATTGCAGAAGATACGAGTCAGCAGGTCGAGGCCCTGCTGCGATCCCACGGTGACCATCACATCATCAGGATGGGCCGAGATGTCCTCCAGCCTCATGACCTCACAGATAGCTTCCCGAATGGCCGGCTCACCCTGACCTGAGCCGTATTGCATGGCACGCCGGCCGTCGTGGAGCACCAGATCGTTGAGCGCGGCGCCGACCACGTCCAAGGGCAGGTCGGTGATGTTAGGCATGCCGCCGGCCAGCGAGACGACTTCCGGGCGGTTGGCTACGGCGAAGAGTGCGCGGATCGCCGATGCCGTCATGCCGTGTGCCCGGGCGGCGTACCGGTCGATGTAGTCATCAAGACGGGTGTCTTGGCGCCGCAGCCGCTCCAGCACCGGTTCTTCGGGCTCGGGTGGGGAAGTCTTGCTCACAGCACAAGCGTGCCTCATTCACCGGGTGGCATGCATCTTCGCGTTTGTTGAGCTGCTCGCGCATCGCGCTGTGTTCGATTGCTCGCTCCGCTCGCGGCGAGGTTCGCTGGATTGCCGCCGTCTTCGTCGGATCTGGCGAAACGGAAAAGCGTTGTTCCGCCATCTCCTCCTGCAGATCGGCGGCGCGAACATCGAGGACGCTCGCAGCTGAGGGTGATTGCAATTTCCAGCCGGCGGTTTGGCCGCCTACGATAAATCCATGGCAAAGCCCGATGGCAAGCGGCGCATGCGGTGGTCACTATGGCTCGGCGCCGGGGTGTTGTTCGGTCTCGCCTTAGGCTTTGCGTTCGGGCTAGCCAGACCACGCGACAGGAACTAGCGCAATGGGATCCCGCCGCCTGCGCCCGATGACTGCAGCCGACTTGCACCTGCTGCCGGAACCTTGCGCGCGGTGTGCCTTCTGGGAGGCAAGCCTCAGCGACCTTGCGGCAACGACGGATCACGTCGATGGGCGTGTGGTCAAGGCCGAGTGGGCCGAGGCCGTGACCAGATACTGGGGTTATTGCGGGGTGATGGCGTTTGCCGATGACCAGCCGATCGGCCACCTGACGCTAGCCCCAGCCATGTACGTGCCACGGTTAGGCGCGTTCGCAACTACACCTGTTGGGCCGGACGCCGCAGTGGTCATGTCAGCGCATGTTGCAGCCGAACTGCGCGGCAAGGGCCTCGGCAAGCAACTGGTGCATTTCGCCGCAGGTCTCGTGGCTCGTCGCGACCTCCGGGCGTTGGAGGCGGTTGGCACCTACCACGACGGCCCGTCGTGCATGTTGCCGATTGGCTTCCTGGAGGCGGTCGGCTTCCAGGTGGTGCGTCCCCACCCGATCACCCCGCGGTTGCGGATGGATCTGCAGAATGCGGTGCGCTGGCGGCCGGGGCTTAGCGCAGCCTGGAACCGCCTCACCGGTCTCGTGCCGCAACCTGAAACTCCTGAGCCCGCCACATACACCCGGCGCGATGCGCTCTAGTTTTTGACCTGCTCGGGCATCGCACCTTCAAGCTAACGCCCCACTTAGTTGTTCGACGCACCACCTATAGGTGGGGCGTCGAGAGAGAAGGTGGGGCGTCACGCGTAGCTCAGAGATCGGCCAGGGCCTCGCGGGCGGCGCGGCGACCGGCCTCGACGGCGC
>DATEWO010000276.1:0-14353 GCA_035257925.1 Propionibacteriaceae bacterium
CATGATCATCAGCGTGGAACGGGTATGACCGTGTGCCGCGTGCTCGATCGCCAGCGGGTGCAGATCGAACTGGGATGCCCAGGGCCATCAGGTCCTCGTCCCTGGGGTCCTTGAGCCGAGCCAGACGAAACCTTCGCCTGCGTTGGCCAGCCGCGCTGCCACACTGAGGTCTTCCGCCGGTTTGCGCACGCCGTTGACGTACCAGGCCCATGCGATGATCGAATCCGGCGGAGGATACGGAAGCGGTACGACGTCTGCCGCCGGACGTCGGCTGAGAGGCCTGATGGTCGGTAGATAGCGACGATGTGGTGCCGCCGTCATATCCAACCTCCTCAGTGATCAGCTGATGCGGCGCCCGGTCCTGCCCAGATGCTCGACATCCAGGCCTCGACATCCACGCTGGCACGGGGGAGCATCGCCGTCAGGTTCTCATTGCCTGCCGAAGTAATCAAGATGTCGTCTTCGATCCTCACCCCGATACCACGCAAAGGCATCGGAACCAATTCGTCGTCCGGCTTGAAGTACAACCCGGGCTCGACAGTGATGATCATGCCCGGTTCAAGAGTTCCTTCACGGTATTTCTCCCGCCGGGCCTGCGCGCAGTCGTGTACGTCGATGCCAAGATGATGCGACGTGCCGTGCACCATCCAGCGACGATGCTGGCCGCCCTGCTCGCCCAGTGACTCCGCCACGCTGACCGGCAGCAGGTCCCAGCTGGCGAGGTGACGAGCGATCACCTCGCTCGCCGCCTGGTGCACATCAAGGAAGCCAGCGCCTGGCTGTGCCGCGGCAATCCCAGCCTGTTGGGCCTCGAATACGGCGTCGTAGACCATCCGCTGTGCGTCGCTGAAGGTCCCGCTGACCGGCAGCGTACGTGTGACATCTGCTGTGTAAAGGGAATCGAGCTCGATGCCGGCGTCCAGTAGCACCAGCTCGCCGTCGCGAAGTTCACCGTCGTTGCGGATCCAGTGCAGGGTGCAGGCATGTTCACCAGCGGCAGCGATGGTGTCGTAGCCCACGGCGTTGCCGACATGCCGAGCGTGCAGACTGAAGATGCCTTCGATCCAGCGCTCGCCCCGGCCACGCCGGGCCGCCTCTGGAATGCTTGCCACGACAGCCTCGAATGCCGACGCAGTCTGGCGGCAGGCTTCGCGCATCTCGCCGATCTCGAAGTCGTCCTTGATCAACCGTAGCTCGCTGAGTGCCGCGCCAAACTCATGATCGGATTGGTCGATCGAGGCTCGACTTTGATCAATTTCTGCGGTCAGGCGGGAGTCGCGAACCTCCTCGATCACCTGCCGAACGTGAAGATCAAGATCTGCTGGAAGCACTCGCACCGAGACGGTGTCGGCATTCTTGCGAAGCTGATCTGGCAGTTCCGAGAGCCCGGCGCACGGAATGTCACAGAGCGCGCTCATCTCCTCCAAGGATGGCCGTCGACCCACCCACAGCTCACCAAAACGGGTATCGCCGTAGAACTCCTCAGAGTCCCGTGGCGCGCGCGGCCTGAAGTAGAGGGTTGCGTCATGGCCAGAGTCCGTGGGCTCCAGGACGAGTACGGCGTCCGGCTCTCGATCGGTACCGAGACCGGTGAGGTGGGCGAATGCCGAGTGGGGACGAAATCGGAAGTCGGTGTCGTTGGAGCGGACCTTGAGTCCACCCGCTGGGATGACGAGCCGCTCACCGGGAAACTGAGCGCTGACCCGCTCGCGCCGCCGCGGAGCCCAGGCGGCAGCTGGAAGCGGATCTGGAAGCTGCGTCGGGTGGGGCGCCCAGCTTTCGACGATGAACTTCTTGAAGGCGTCGCTGAAGGGGATCTGGCGGTTCGGCAGCTCAGGCCGACGATCGCTCATGCGTGCCATTCTTACACCGGATGATCGCTGAATCCTGAGTCTCTTCGACGCTCGGGGTGACCGAGGTGAGCCGTCAAAGGCGGTTAAGAGCGATACGGTGAACCGCATGCCGACGCGTCTGTTTCTGGTCCGCCATGGCGAAACTGAATGGAGTCGGTCGGGCCGGCACACCTCGATCACCGACTTGCCGCTCACCCAGACCGGCCAGCGGCTGGCTGGCGCCTTGAAGGGTCACCTTTTGCCGCAAGACTTCCAGCTGATACTCAGCAGCCCACGGAGACGGGCCCGCGAGACTGCCGAGCTAGCTGGGTTCGTTGGCGAGTACGAACCGCAGGTCGACAACGACCTTGCCGAGTGGTTCTACGGCGACTATGAGGGCAAGACCAGCAAGGAGATCTGGAAGACGGTTCCAGGCTGGACGATCTGGAACGGCGAGGTTCCCGGTGGCGAGACGGCTGCACAAGTTGCCAGCCGCCTCGACCGAGTGGTCGATCGGGTTCGCGGATCGGGCGTCGACCAGGCAATCTGTTTCGGTCACGGCCATGCCCTCCGGGCGCTGACCATGCGGTGGCTGGACTTCGACCTCAGACTCGGCGTGCAGTTTCCGCTGGACACTGGCACGGTGTCGGTGCTGGGTGAAGAAAAAGGGGAGCCCGCCCTCGAACGGTGGAACGCCCGGCCGTAGTAGGCAATCTCACACTGTTAGTTGGTACCTGGTCTGCCGGCTCTGACCTCTGAATCTGTGACTCGGCGAAAGGAATCCCGATGGGCTTCGTAGAGGACACACTGGCGGCTCCCCGCCCCGATGCGCTCGCGACGCTCGACCTCCCGCGCAGGCAGCACTATCACCCGTCTCCCGATTCCTGGCAGGACGAGGTTGTCTATTTCCTGTTGGTCGATCGGTTCAGCGACGGCACTGAGAGCACGCGGCCGCTGCTGGATCGGACCACTCTGGCAGACGCGCGTCCCAATCAGACCAATGGAAAGCCTTGGCGTTGGGACATCTGGGCGTCGTCGGGAAGCGATCGCTACCAGGGCGGGACGTTGCGAGGAGTTACCAGCAAGCTGGACTACCTCCAGGACTTGGGCGTTACAACCGTCTGGCTGAGCCCAATCTTTCGGCAACGCGGCCACCTCGACACGTACCACGGATACGGGATCCAAGACTTCCTTGAGGTGGATGCCAGATTCGGCAGCCGCGACGACCTGGTGGAGCTTGTCCAGCAGGCACATCAGCGTGGACTGCGGGTGCTGCTCGATGTGATCTTCAACCATTCTGGTGCGAATTGGCTTTACCCGGCAGGTACTCCTGGGGGTGAGATCAAAGCGGCCTATACCAACGGTCAGTATCCGTTTGGAGAATGGCGAGGTGACCAGGGTCAGCCGATCGCGGCGATTGCTGGCGGCGAGGATGGAGTGTGGCCGACTGAATTCCATGATCACGAGCGTTATACCCGAGCGGGCACCGGAAGTCTCGACGCGAGTAGGTTTCCTGATGTCGATCAAGCCGAATTCCGCCGCACAGACTTTGAAGACCTACGCGACTTCGCCCTCGACTCACCGGGAACGCTGAGTTTCCTGGCTCGGGCGTACATGTACTGGATCGCGCTCACCGACTGCGACGGCTTCCGAATCGACACCGTCAAGCATGTCAGTTACGAGCAGGCGCGGAACTTCTGTGGGGCGATCAAGGAGTTCGCGGTCAATCTCGGCAAGCGGGATTTCTTCCTTGTCGGTGAGGTTCCCGATGACGACTTCGCCAGCCGCTATCTCAATGCGGTCGGGCGTAACCTGAACGCGACCCTGGACATCAGCAGTGGACGGCTGGCGCTCCGAGACCTGTCGCGTGGACTGAGTGATCCAGGTCCGTACTTCAGCGGCTTCGATGTGGGGTCCGCACCGCTTGGCTCCCATCGCAACCTGGGCGACAAGCTGATGTCCGTGCTTGATGATCATGACCATGTGTACGGCGAGAAGCTGCGGTTCGCAGCTCGTGCTGTGAATGATCATCAGGCCGCCGCGGCCACGGCAATCTTGCTCCTGACCCTTGGGATCCCGTGCCTCTATTACGGAACTGAGCAAGGGTTTGCCGGCCCAGAGGAAGCGGAACGGTTCTGGCTGCCTGGCTGGGGTGGTCATGATCGTTACTTACGCGAGGCCATGTTTGGGCCGCGTTTCCCGCGTGCGAGAGGCCGGGCTGGTGTTCCGGGACTTGGTGGCGGAGATGGGCTTGATCACGAGCTGTGTGGGTTCGGGCCGTTCGGTACTGCTGGTTTCCATTGCTTCGACACCAACCATCCGCTGTACCTGCGGACTGCGGCGATCACGGCAATCCGCGCCGATTTCCCGGTTTTGCGCTCCGGCCGCCAATACCTGCGGCCTGTCTCGGTGTTCGGCGAGCCGTTCGGCCCTGCTCGGGCTGGTGAGGTGTGCTGCTGGTCGCGAATCCTGATCGATGAGGAGGCGCTCTGTGTCGTCAACCCCAACGGAGTTGCAACACGTGGTGCGGACGTGCTGGTAGACGCGGAACTCAACCCGCCGGGCTCGTCGCTCACTGTGATCATGAATTCAGCTCAGGCCGGCGGGGCGGCCGCGGGTGTCCATCCAGTTGGCAGCCAGCAACCGGTACATCGGGCCGCCTCCGGTGCGGCGTACGTAGAGATTCGCGACGTTGGCCCGAGCGAGACGCTGGTACTGGTCAACCGGCCCTGATCCCCGAAAAAGCGATCAGTAGGGTGGTTGCCGCGAGCGTGTCGACGCTTCAGGATGCTCAAGGAGGATGAGGGCGATCAGGGCCGAGAAAGGTGCGCAGCTGCGCCTGCTGGATCTGCAAACCGTCGACACAACGCTCGCCCAGCTCCACCATCGCCGTCAGACATTGCCGCAGCATGCGGTGATCGCCAAACTGCGGACAGAGCGAGCGGCGGTGGCCTCAGATCTGGTGGCCGCCGCAACCAGAATCTCCGATCTTGAGCTGGAGCAGGCGAAGGCCGAGACCGACCTTGAGCCGGTGCGCGAGCGTCTCAGCCGAAACCAAACTCGGATCACGAACGGCGTGATAGCCGATCCCAAGGCGCTCTCCTCGATGCTGGAGGAGGTCAACCACCTCAAGAAGCGGATCAGCGATCTTGAAGATGCCGAGCTGGACGTGATGGAGCAACTGGAGGTGGCGATGGCCAGCCAGGAGACGCTACGCGCTCGCGCGGCGCGGGTCGACGCAGATCTTGCGGAGGCCATCGCTGACCGCGATCGGCAGCTTGCCGCACTCGAGGCCGAAATGAACGGCCTCCGTGAGCAGCGAGCTGAGATTTCGCCGTTGATACCCAATGACTTACTGACTCTCTATGACAAGATCGGCACCAGTCATGGAGGGATCGGCGCGGCTGAGCTGCGAGCCCGCCGCTGCACGGGCTGCCAGCTCGAGGTCAACGCGGCCGAGCTGCGGGCATTCTCCGCGGCGGCCGATGACGAGGTGTTGCGCTGCGAGGAGTGCGGCCGGATCCTGATTCGTACCGCACAGTCGGGATTGTGATGGCCAGGCGACCTCCCAGCGTGCAGGGCGGACCGACTTTCTTCGATGAGCTAGAGCAAGCTGCTGTGCCGAGGTCGGACCGTCGCTTGATCGTGGAGGCGGACGGCGGATCCCGTGGCAATCCCGGACCAGCCGCGTACGGAGCCGTGGTACGCGACGCTCAGACGTCCGAAGTCTTGGCAGCCGAAGGTCTGCCCATCGGACGCGCGACGAACAATGTCGCGGAGTACCGCGGCTTGATCGCCGGACTCGAGATGGCCCGTGAAGTCGATCCGGCAGCCGCTCTCGAGGTGCGAATGGACTCCAAGCTGGTCATCGAGCAGATGGCTGGTCGGTGGAAGGTGAAGCACGCCGACATGAAGCCGTTGGCACTGGAGGCAGCGCGGCTGCGGCCGGCGACGGTGATCTGGACCTGGGTGCCCCGCGAGCTCAACAAAGTAGCCGACACCCTGGTCAACCGCGCGTTGGATGGAGATCCAGTTCCGCGGCAATACCTGCTCGACCGGCCCGGCTAACTGACCGACCGGTTGGAACCGGATTGCGCGTCGCCGTGCTGAGGAGGAGCGAGGCGACACGCTTTTGGTCGCCGAGCGACGACGAAGTAGGCGGCCACAAAGCGCGATCCGCGCTCGCGATGTTCGCGCCGCCGATCTGCAGGAGGAGCCGACGAAACCCTTCGAGAACAGAGCTGTTTCGTGGATAGTCATTTCGTCGGATCCGACGAAGACGGCGGCTCCCGGGTGAACATCGCAGCGAGCGGAGCGAGCCATTAGACAGAGCGAGCGTAGCGAGCGAGGCATCAAGCACAGTTAAGCTGCGGTCATGCCCGCCCGCAAACTCGGACTGCCACCAATTGTGCCGAGCGAGCTGGCGCAGGGCTTGGCGGCCATTCGGGCAACCGTCGAGGTGCCCGCCGAGTTTCCGGCCGAAGTCCAGGTAGCTGCTGAGAAAGCCGCCGCCGAGCCCCGCCTTCCTGATCTTGACCGGACGGATCTGGAATTGATCACCATCGACCCTGCCGGTTCGCGTGATCTTGATCAGGCATTGCATATCACGCGGGGCTTGAGTGGCGAGTTCGTGATCTCCTACGCCATCGCTGATGTGGCAGCCTTCGTACGGCCAGGCGATCCGATCGATCTTGAGGCACACCGACGCGGGACCACGCTTTATGCACCCGACTGTCGCACACCGCTCCACCCGCTGGTGCTCAGCGAAGGAGTGGCGAGCCTGCTGCCGAACGAAGAGCGACCGGCGCTGCTCTGGACGATCACGCTGGACCATCGGGGTCAGATGGTTGCTGCTGAGGTGGCACGCGCCAGGGTTCGCAGTCGTGCCCAGCTCAGCTACCGGGACGCTCAGTCGGAGATCGACCGCAGCACACCTCGCGAGACTCTCGGCCTGCTCAAGCTGGTGGGACAGTGGCGCGAATTCCAGGAACGTGATCGTGGCGGAGCCAGCCTGAAGCTCCCGCAGCAGGAGATCCAGCGGCATGGGAACGGCTGGACCCTCAAGTTCCGCGCGCCCGAGCCAGTGGAGGGGTGGAACGCGCAAATCTCGCTCCTCACTGGCATGGCGGCCGCGCACATCATGCTCTACGGACAAGTGGGCATCTTACGGACCATGCCGCCCGCGGAACACGACTCGATACGCCGGCTGCGCCAAGTCGCCAAGGCGCTCAAGATCGTCTGGCCTCCCGAGTTGGACTATCCCGACTTCATCCGGACACTCAACCCGACTCGGCCTGATCATGCGGCGATGCTCAACGCCTCTACCGTGTTGTTCCGGGGGGCAGGCTATCGAAGCTTTACCGGCGGCCTCCCCGAAGACGCTGATCATGCCGCTCTCGCCAGTGACTATGCCCACACCACGGCCCCATTACGGCGCCTCGTGGATCGCTACTCCGGCGAGATCTGTGTCGCCCTCTGCGCAGATCAGCCGGTCCCAACGTGGGTTCTCGGTGCCCTCGACGGACTGCCGGAGCAGATGGCTGCGGCGGAACGCCGGGCTAAGAAGTACGAGCGAGCGATGATCGATCTGCTCGAGATTTATCTGCTGGCGGACCGGGTCGGAGAGACCTTCCCCGGTACGGTGATCGAAGTCGATCGCGGCAAGGAAAGCGGCACCGTGATGATCGAGGAGCCGGCCGTCGAGGGCAGGGTGATCGGTGATCGGCTCCGGCTCGGGCAGGAGGTGTTGGTTCGCCTCACCTCCGCCGACTATGCCAAGGGTGCGGTGGCCTTCGAGACCGTGCGAGGCGATCAGCGGCCGATCTGACGCTTAGCCGCCGCTACCACCGCCTCCGGAGTGAACCCGAACTTCGACTGCAGCGCCTTAAGCGGGGCTGAGGCGCCGAACGTGCTCATCGCGATGACCTCGCCCGTGCTGCCGGCCCACCGGTGCCAGCCGAACGACGACGCCTGCTCGATGACAACCCGGGCGGTCACCTCGGCGGGCAGCACGCTGTCCTGATACTCATCGGTCTGCCGATCGAACAGTTCCCACGACGGCATGCTGACTACCCGGGCCTTGATTCCCTCATCGACCAGCTGCTCGTACGCGGAGACCGCAAGCGCGACCTCGCTGCCGGTGGCGATCAAGATCACCTCCGGCGTGTCGTCAGGATCGCCGGCCAGCACGTACGCACCCTTGGCAACCCCGCTCGCGGACGCGTACTTGCTGCGGTCCAGCGTAGGCAGCGCCTGCCGCGACAAGATCAACGCGACCGGGTCGTGCCGCAACGGCATGATCACCCGCCACGCTTCGACGACCTCATTGGCATCGGCCGGGCGCATGTCGATCATTCCTGGCATGGCCCGCAGCGACGCCAGCTGCTCGACCGGCTGGTGCGTCGGGCCGTCCTCGCCGACACCGATGGAGTCGTGGGTGAAGATGTGGATGACCGGTAGCTCCATCAGCGCCGATAGCCGCAGGGCGCCGCGCTGGAAGTCAGAGAAGATCAAGAACCCGGCCTGATAGGCCCTGATCTTGCTAAGCGCCAACCCGTTGGTGATCGCGCCGGCGGCGTGTTCGCGTACGCCGAAGTGCATGTTGCGACCGGCGCGGTTGTCCGGCTGGAAGTCACCGGCGCCCTCGAAGGTGAGCCGCGACTTGTTGGACGGCGCGAGATCGGAGGAACCTCCGATCACCCAGGGCACGCTCTGGGCGACGATGTTGAGCACCTTCTGGTTGCTATCTCGGCCGGCCGCGCCCTTGGGATCCGCGGGGTACTCGGGCAGATCCGCATCCCAGCCTTCCGGCAGCTGACGACGTTGCATCTTGTCCAGGTGATCGGCGAGCTCGGGATGTTCCTTGCCGTACGCGGCGAAAAGCTCGTCCCACTGGCTTCGAAGGTCTGCACCCCGCTTGCCGGACACCTCCGCGAAGTGTTCCCGGACCTTCTCAGGTACCAGGAAGCTCTCGTCCTCCGGCCAGCCATAGAAGCGCTTGGCGCCACGGATCTCTTCCACGCCCAACGGCTCCCCATGCGCCGAGTGATGACCCTGCTTCGTGGGCGCCCCATACGCAATGATGCTCTTGACGATGATCATGGTCGGACGATCCTGCTCCGCCTTGAACGCCTCCAGCGCGCTGGTCAGCGCGTCCAGGTCATTGGCGTCGTCGACCCGTTGAATCGCCCAGCCGTATCCCTCAAAGCGGGTCGCCACGTCCTCGGTAAAGGCTAGATCGGTACTGCCTTCGATGGTGATGTTGTTGTCGTCGTAGATCCAGCAGAGGTTCGACAGCTTTTGGTGACCGGCAAAGGAAGCTGCCTCCGCGCCGATGCCTTCCATCAAGCAACCGTCGCCAGCGATCGCATACACGTCGTAGTCGAAAAGCTCAAAGCCTGGCCGGTTGAAGGTCGCTGCTTGCCAGAGGCCGGCCACTGCCATGCCAACACTCGTCGCGATGCCGGTACCCAGCGGGCCGGTGGTGCACTCGATGCCTGCAGTCCAGCGGTATTCCGGATGTCCCGGGGTCTTGGAGTCCAGCTGCCGGAACTTCTTCAGATCTTCGAGTGGCACGGCCAGCTCGCCGAGGACTTCATACTGCGGATTGACAGATTTCACCCCCGCCAGATGCAGCATCGAGTAGAGCAAAGTCGAGGCATGACCCGCGGACAGCACGAAGCGATCGCGATTGCTCCAGATTGGATGGTCCGGGTCGAAGCGCAGTTTCTGCCAGACCGCGTACATCACCGGCGCGAGTGCCATCGGGGTCCCGGGATGCCCGGAGTTTGCGGCCTGCACGGCATCCATACACAACGTCCGGATCGTGTCGATCGCAAGCTTCTCGATGGGATCGCTTTCCAAGGCTGGGAAATCTGTCGCGGTCTGGGTCATGGTCAACCTTCCTCGGTGCGCGACCCGCATCTGGGAGGCCGCGGTCAATCGGTGGTCGTCGGCGGACAGGCATGCCTGAATGCACGCTATCGCCCACGACTCTCCGCGTGAAGAATCGGCCCGGCATCACTGGCCGCTGCGCGGCGCCGCGTCATCCGATCTGGGAGGCGGACGAGTCGGTCGGTAAGCCGGATTCTGTCCGGTCGTTGCCGACCGTGGCGATCATCCATCTGCGACCGCTGTTACCAGCGGCCTGGTGCGATCTACCCGGAGGCTCGGGCGAGCAGCCCTCGTGCGCCTCCGCAGACGCGCGTGCGCGTCCTTTTGATCTTGCTCCAGGTGGGGTTTACCGAGCCATCCCAGTCACCTGGGATGCTGGTGGTCTCTTACACCGCCGTTTCACCCTTACCTCCGTGTCAATGAGATGGCTGGGCACCTCATTGCTGACTAGAGGCGGTCTGCTTTCTGTGGCACTGTCCCGCGGGTCACCCCGGGTGGGTGTTACCCACCACCTTGCTCTGTGGAGTCCGGACTTTCCTCAACGGCGCTTGCGCGCCGCCGCGATCGCCTGACCGACTCGTCCAATCCCCAAGCCTAGCGAGTAACGCTAGGGACGGGTTAAGACTTCCGTGCCGCTTTCGGTGACCACGAGGCTGTGCTCGAACTGGGCACACCAACTCCCATCAGCTGTGAGCACCGTCCAGCCGTCGTCCCACATGTACCAATCGCCCGATCCGAGGGTGATCATCGGCTCGATCGTGAACGTCATGCCTGGCTTGATCACTGTGTCGTACGCCGGCTCATCGTAGTGGGGGATGACGAGGCCGGAATGAAAGGTCGTGTGTACGCCGTGCCCGGTGTAGTCGCGAACCACGCCATAGCCGAAGCGCTTGGCATAGCTTTCGATCACCCGGCCGATCACGTTGACCTGGCGTCCCGGTTTCACTGCGTTGATTGCGCGTCCCAGTGCTTCCTGTGTCCGCTCGGTGAGCAACCGGGTCTGCTCGTCGACCTCGCCGCAGAAAAACGTTGCACAGGTGTCTCCGTGTACCCCATGGATGTAGGCGGTGACGTCGATCTTGACGATGTCACCATCCTCGAGGGGGCGGGCATCGGGGATGCCGTGGCAGATGACCTCATTGACAGAAGTGCAGCAGGACTTCGGGAACCCGCGATAGCCAAGCGTTGAGGGGTATGCCCCGTGATCGATCAGGAACTCATGGACTACCTGATCAAGATCATCGGTTGTCACGCCAGGCTTGATCACCGTGGCGGCTGCGCGCATTGCTTGGGCAGCGATGCGACCTGCGACCCGCATCTTCTCGATGACCTCCGGTGGCTGGACGTCATCGCCGGTGTAGCGATCGGGCGCCGGCCGGCCCACGTAGCGTGGCCGCTCAATGCTGGCTGGCACCTCGCGTGGCGGTGAGATGGTCGCAGGCTGGATGGTCACTTCGCGATCTTACTTTCCCGAAAGTGGTCGAAAGCCACAGCAAATTCGGCCGAACTCATGTCGTTGATGACCACTTTCCACGGCAGGCAAGCGGAGGAGTAACGTCGAAGCTGCGAGCGACGACGACGGCGGCGGATTCGAAGCGCGATGCGCGAGCAGCGCAAGAAGACTGACGATCGTGATACGCAGCCCGAAGGAGGGTGAGATGGCGGAGGGCGATTGGTGGTTTGACCTCAGGACCCATCAGGTCGTGCCGGACAACAACGACACAAAGATCACCGACCGGCTCGGGCCCTACAAGACGCGCGAGGAGGCCGAACGCGCACTCGAGATAGTTGAGGAGCGCAACGAGGCGTACGACAACGATCCGCGGTGGAACGACGATCTCTGATCGCCTGGGTCGCACTGAACCAAACCTTTGCACAGTTTTCTGACGGTCTGCATGGGTTGCAACCCGTGCAGACCCACCGCAACCTAGGTGAACGTAGGTTGCGGCAGCGAGTCGGCAGGTGAGAGGTCGAGGTCTTCGGCGCCGGATGCCACGGGTGCAGTGATCCGGACCTGGGAGGCGCCCGAAACCGGTGTAATCCATACCGGCATCCCGGTTTCCAATCCTTTGGCGGTCGCGTCCGCACGGGTCAGTGTGACGAGCACTGGAGGCGCCGCATCGTCCGCTGCCAGCCGGACGTCCAGTCGCACCTCGAAGCCGACGCGATTGAAGCGCTCGATCTGGCCCGGGTAGGCGTTCCCGAAGGGGCGGGTCTCAATCTCCAGGTCGTGCGGTCGCACCAGATGGCCGTCGAGCGTGGTCACCGGCCCGAGGAAACTCATCACGAACTCCGAGGCCGGATGGTCATAGAGCTCGTGCGGTGGACCGATCTGCTCGATCCGGCCTTGGTTGATCACCACGATCTGGTCAGCCACCTCCAGCGCCTCCTCCTGATCATGGGTGACAAAGACTGTAGTGACGTGCACCTCGTCGTGCAGCCTGCGTAGCCAAGCCCGCAGCTCCTTGCGGACGTTGGCGTCCAGGGCACCGAACGGTTCGTCCAGCAACAAGACAGTGGGTTCGATTGCCAGCGCACGGGCCAGCGCCATCCGCTGCCGCTGCCCGCCGGAAAGCTGGGCCGGAAGCCGGTCCGCGAATTGGGAGAGGTGCACCAGTTCGAGCAGCTCAGCCACGCGCGCCTTGATCTCTCGGCGAGGACGCTTCCTGATCTTCAGCCCGAAGCCGACATTGCCGGCCACGTTCAGATGCCGGAACGCGGCATAGTGCTGGAAGACAAAGCCGACGTTGCGCTTCTGCGCCGGCAGGCTGGTGGCATCGACGCCTTCGATCTCCACCGACCCGACATCGGCCACTTCCAAGCCGGCGATGATCCGCAGCAGTGTTGACTTGCCACCACCGCTCGGTCCGAGCAGTGCGGTCAGCTCGCCGGTTGGGATATCCAAGTCGATGTCCTCCAGGGCGGTGAAGTTGCCGAACTTCTTGCCGACGCCTGCGATCTTGATGCTCATCGCGGAGTCCCCTTCTGAGGTTGGAAGCTGCTTACGATAACCAGAGCGATGACCGCGATCAATGCCAGGATGAAGGCTGCCGTGTAGGCGATGATCGAGTTCTCGATGCCGAACTGCTGGTACCGCTCCTCAACCAGCAGAGTGGCTGTCTGGGTACGCATCGCTACGCCACCGGAGACGATCTTGACGGCGCCGAATTCGCCGAGAGATCGAGCCAGGCTGAGCACCACGCCATAAAGCAGCGCCCAGCGGATCGCCGGCAGGGTGATGCGGCCGAAGGTTTGCAGCGCTGAGGCGCCCAGGCTACGGGCGGCCTGCTCCTGCTCGGTTCCGATCTCTTGGAGCACGGGAATGACCTCGCGAATCACTAGTGGCATGCTGACGAACGCGGTGGCCAGGATGATGCCGGGTGGCGCGTAGATGACCTGCAGACCGACCTGTTCCAGGCTCCCGCCCAACCAGCCGGTGCGCCCGCCATAGACCAGTACCAGCGCCAGGCCGACGACAATAGGTGAGACCGCCAGCGGCAGGTCCACCAGGGCATTGAGCGCCCGTCTACCGGGGAAGGTGTAACGCACCAGCAGCAGCGAGATGCCGACTCCGAAGATGGTGTTGATCACTACCGCCCAGAAGGCCGCCGACAGGGTCAACTGGAATGCGAAGATCACTTCGGGCTGGCGCAAAGCGTCGATGACGGGACCCAGTCCGTGGGCGAACGTCTCTTGCGCGACCAACACGACCGGCCAGATCACCAGAAGAAACAGGTAGCCAACGACCAGCACCCGCAATACCCATCGAGTCGCGGTCTGGGGCGCGGTGGTCTCACGCATAGCGAGCCACCCTTCGAGAGATGACATCGAGAATGACGATGACGATGAGAGCGACGACCAGCAGGATGGAGGCCAGTGCCGCCGCCTCAGTGAGCTTGTCGCCCTCGATGTAGGACAGGATGCGCACCGACGCCACCTCAGTGGAGTAGGGCAGGTTGCCTGATAGCAGCACGAGGGATCCGTACTCACTGATCGCCCGACAGAATGAGAGGGCTGCGCCGGACGCGATGGCAGGAGCCAGGCTGGGCAAGATCACGCGGCTGAAGATCGTGAACTGAGTCGCGCCCAGCGATGCGGCCGCTTCCTCCACTTCGGGCTCGATCTCAAGCAGAACTGGCTGCACGGTGCGCACGATGAATGGCAGTGTCACGAACAGGAACGCCAAGAACACCGCGACCGGAGTGTTGGCCCAGTTGACACCAAGAGGGCTCGACGGCCCGTAGAGGCTGAGGAGCACCAGGCCGGCGACGATGGTCGGAAGTGCAAGTGGGATGTCGATAACCACCTCGAGCACCTGCTTGCCGGGGAAGTGATCCCGGACCAACACCCAGGCGATTGTGGTGCCCATGAAGATGTTCACCACGGTGACGAGAATCGCCTGACCCACGGTGAGTCTGAGCGCGGCCAGCGTCTGCGGGCTGCGCAGGCTATCCCAATAGGCCGACCAGCCGCCCTCGGAAGCCTGGACCAGCACCGCGGTTAGCGGAATCAGCACCAGCAAGCTGAACCACATCAGTGCGACGCCGAGTCCCAACCCGGACGCTCGGGTGAGCGAGGTCGCACTACGCCCACGCGGCAGGCGGCGGCCACCGGCGTTGGTGGCCGCG
>DATEWO010000277.1:0-5203 GCA_035257925.1 Propionibacteriaceae bacterium
CGGGTCACCGTCATTGCCGCAGGCTTCGAGGGAGGCCAACCGCCGCGCCGACAGCCAGGGATCAGCCGAGCTGCCGATCTGCGTAATCATCAGGCGCGCCCGACTCCGACGCCTGCTGAGCCCACGCCTGTGCCGGTGACCGCAAACAACTCGGTGAACCATGCGACGACGCCCGCCGAGAGTCCGGCACCCCCTCCACCACTCGCTCCGACTCCGGTCACGGTGCCGAGAGGGCCGGTATTCGAGGATGAGCTTGATATTCCTGACTTCCTCAAGTGACGCGTGTCGGGTCCGATCATCGAGATGTCAGGACGGTAATCTCGCACCAAATGGAGCGCTGACTGCGGAACAGGTGTGTCAGGAGATTCGAGGCGGATGAGATGGCGCAACGACTGAAGCGCGCAGCAGCTTGGCTGGGCTTGGTCACCGACGATCGGTACGCGGAGTATGACGACGCCGTTGACTTCGAGGACCTGACCCAAGATGACGGTCAAGACGACTCGCTCAACACGCCAGACAAGCCCGCCACGGTGACCCCGCTCGAAAGCCGGCGTACTGCCGCAGTGGCAGCGGCCACCAGCACGACTCTCGCTTCTCACCCACGGACGGCCGATGTGTCTCGGATCACCACTGTTCATCCCCGCACGTACAACGAGGCTCGCGTGGTAGGCGAGCACTTCCGCGACGGCGTGCCGGTCATCATGAACCTGTCCGACATGGAGGATGTCGACGCCAAGCGGCTTGTTGACTTCGCCGCTGGTCTCATCTTTGGTCTGCGTGGCAGTATCGAACGCGTCACCAGCAAGGTGTTCCTGCTCTCGCCGCACGACGTCACCGTGGCAGCTGAGGACAAGGAACGGATTGCGGGCGGGTTCTTCAACCAGAGCTAGCTGAGAATCCCGCCCGACTGGTCTGTACGCCTAGGCTGGTGTCACGTGTAGTACACCGAAGCAAATAGGCAGGCCTTAACCGTGGTTGTCGTGGGACTCATCATCAACTGGATCTTGTGGATCTTTCTGCTGATCCTGTTCGCGCGGATGATTCTGTCCTGGGTCCCAGTGCTCGTCCGCGACTGGGAACCAAGGGGACCGATGCTGGTCTTCGCTGAGATCATCTACTCCATTACCGACCCGCCGCTCCGCGTGCTCCGGAAGGTCCTGAAGCCGGTCAGAATTGGCAACATGATGCTCGATCTGGCCTTCATCGGCCTTGCGATTCTGGTCAGCATCTTGATGCAGATCAACCGCAGCGTGTTCTTCTGAATTCGTCCGGAATCCGGCTCTAGTGAGTTCTTTAGCTCGGCTGTGCGTCCAGACCAAATTGGGTACGGTAGGCCGGTGAGGCGCCGCCCCCACCTAGAAGTCCCACCTAGATACCGAGGTGCACGATGACCCTTACGCTCGACGACGTACGCAACAAGCGGTTCCGGATGGCCCGCAAGTCTGGCTACGAGGTCTTGGAAGTTGACGAGTTCGTCGACGAGGTCGAGGAAAGCTTTGCGCAGCTCCTGGAGGAGAACCAGAACCTGAAGAAGCAGGTCGAGGCCCTCAAGTCTGCACCTCCAGTTGCTGCCCCGGCACCTCAGACGATGGCCCCGCCTCCCACAGTTCAGCCACCTCCACCCCGGCAGCCTGTCCCGGCACAACAGCCGATGTCGGGCACCATCGTGGTGACGACCGGGAAGGAAGCCAGCGCGGCCGTCGTCCGGCTCGTCGAGATGTCGACCGAGCAGGCCGAACGCCTGGTGGAGGAGGCCAGTGAGGACGCCAACCGGATTCGCGAGGAAGCTAACCGAACCGCACACCAGCTCACCACGGATGCCCGAACGCGAGCCGAGCGTGTCGAGTCGGAGGCTCGGGTCAATGCGGAGCGGCTTCAGGCTGATGCGCTCAGCCGTGCGGAGAAGCTCGATCGGGAAATCGAAGGTCGCCGCGGCGAGATGTTCGGTGATCTGGAGAAGCAGCGCGATGATCTCACTGCATCCGTTGCGGCACTGCGTAGCTTCGAAGCGGCGTACCGGACCAACCTCACTTCGCATCTGCGTAAGCAGATCGAGACGCTGGAGTCTGGCCGAGCCGAGCCGGTCGATGTCCCGGACGTGATAGGCGAGCTCAAGCAGACCGAGAACAACGCCAACGGAACTGCTCAGCCGGCGGAGCTTGGTGGAGACGATCAGCCGCAGCGAGAAGATGCTCCGAGTTTCAGCGGCGGTGGTTCACCAAGTAACACCCCGCGCCTCGACGCTCTGCTGGGGGACCAGCGCTGAGCTAGTTGCGGCAATGATCAAGGCACAAGGCCCGCTTCGGCGGGCCTTGTGCAGTTATGCCTGAGCAGGCCAAATACATTGCACCATTGGAAATTCAGCGAGAAATCAGCGCGGGTCGTTGAAGAAAGTGCTTTTGCGGCCTACTGTCTCTGCGTCACTTAACCTTCCAGCCGGGGCTGACCAAGAAATGGGGAACGCATGACCACCGCGAAATCCAGAGCTGCGGCCACTCCCGCAGCCGAGAACGGCGGTCGCACCACGAATCGGAAGGCCTCAGCGAAGGCCGCCCCAACGGTGCATGCAGTGCCAGTGGAACATCAAGACAAGCCAGCCAAACCGATCAATCCCAAGTCGTTGCCGGTTCGCCCCGGTGAGGATCCCTGGACAAAGGCCGAGCTCAACGAGGTCAAGCAGGCGCTGACCGAAGACATCGCCCGCTTCCAGAGCCAGATCGAGATCTCCACTGCTGAACTGGTGGGTCTGCTGCGTGACGGCAGTGAGGGCGCCGGACGGGATCCAGCTGACGTGGGTTCTGCCAACTTCGAGCGCGACGCTGAGATGTCATTGGCGAACAATGCGCGAGAGATGTTGGAGCAGTCTCGCCTCGCGCTGCGGCACATCGAGCTCGGCACGTACGGCAGCTGTGACAACTGCGGGCAGCCGATCGGCAAGGGCCGGTTGCAGGCATTCCCCCGCGCCACGTTGTGTGTCACGTGCAAGCAGCGCGAGGAACGGCGATAACCCCAGTCGGCGGCGCTCGGCCCATCGTCGAGCGACGGCGCTGGCGCCTCGTCGTCGCCGTGGTCGCTGTTGCTGGACTGACAACTGATCTCGTCACCAAGATCATCGCAGTGACTCAGCTGGAGCCGCTGATCCCGGTTCGGTTGCTGGGTGGACTGCTCACCTTGCGGCTCATTCGCAACCCGGGTGCCGCGTTCAGCCAGGGTCAGCGCTTCACCTACGTATTCGCGATCGCCGGTATTGCGGTGCTCTGCTTTGTGATCATCAAGTTGGTACCACGCATCGGCCACCCGGCCTGGGCGGTGGCTATCGGGCTGTTGTGTGCTGGCGTCGCAGGAAATCTGACCGACCGGTTGTTTCGTCCCCCGGGGGTTCTCCGTGGCCACGTGATCGACTTTCTCGAGTTGCCATACTGGCCGATCTTCAACGTCGCCGACATGTGCATCACCGCAGCCGCCATCATGATCATGTACTTGTCGGTGGTGAAAGGAATTGCCATCACTGGCGAGCGTCATGTCCGGTCGGGGCGGGGAGATCGAGGCGACGACGGTGATCATGATCGGAGCACGATCGCTCGTGGCTGAGCGAAAAGTGCTGCTCGTTCCGGATGGATTGAACGGTGAGCGGGTTGATGCTGCCGTGGCGCGCATGCTCGGACTTCCGCGCAGCCGGGTCGCGGAGTTGATTGGGGCGGGAGGCGTGCTGCTGAATGGTGCCGTGACCGACAAGTCCGATCGCGTCAGCGTCGGGTCGATGCTCGAAGTGGAGCTCCCCGATCATCCGCGGCTTGCTGAAGTGCGCCCGCAGCAGGTGGAAGGTGTCGTCATCGTGTACGACGACGACGACATCGTTGTTATCGACAAGCCGGTAGGCGTCGCGGCTCATCCGAGCCTGGGCTGGAGCGGGCCGGATGTCCTCGGCCACCTCGCCGGCGCCGGTTTCCGGATCTCGACCTCAGGTGTCCCCGAGCGGCGCGGCATCGTGCAGCGGCTGGACGTAGGCACCTCTGGATTGATGGTGGTCGCCAAAAGCGAGCGCGCCTACACGATCTTGAAACGAGCGTTCCGCTCCCGAACCGTCGAGAAGATCTATCACGCGCTGGTACAAGGCCATCCGGATCCGTTTACCGGCATCATCGAGGCGCCCATCGGGCGGCAACCTGGGGCCGAGTACAAGATGGCGGTGATGCACGGGGGCCGGCAGAGCGTCACCCACTACACCACCCTGGAAGCCTTCGTTGCGACGACCTTGCTCGAAATCAAGTTGGAAACCGGGCGGACGCATCAGATTCGGGTTCACATGGCGGCGATTCGCCATCCTTGCGTCGGCGATCCGACCTATGGGGCGGACCCGGTCCTCGCTGCCAAGCTCAGTTTGGAGCGCCAGTGGTTGCATGCGGTCCGGCTCGGCTTTGTGCATCCAACGTCAGGTGACCTGATGCAGTTCGAGTCACCGTACCCGCCTGATCTTCAGCATGCCCTGGACGTGGTCAGCGCCTGGTAGGACCAGTGCTTGATTGGTCTCCCGCCGCCCGCCCAACTTCGCTAGGGTCAACTCCGTGCGTAGAGCCAAGATTGTGTGCACGCTCGGACCGGCTTCCTCGACTCCTGAGCGTCTGGCGGAGCTAGTCGCCGCAGGAATGGATGTCGCCAGGCTGAACATGAGTCATGGGGACTATGCCGACCACCTCAGAAACCTGCGCGGCGTTCGGGAGGCGGCCGAAAACGCTGGGCGCCCGGTCGGTGTGCTGGCGGATCTTCAGGGTCCAAAGATCCGGCTCGGCCGGTTTGCCAACGGCAAGGAAAGGCTGCACGTCGGCGCTGAGTTCGCGATCACTACCGAGGACATCGAGGGCACGGTGGAGCGCTGCTCCACGACCTACAAAGGGCTTCCCGGAGATGTCCGTCCAGGAGATTCGATCTTGATCGATGACGGCCGGATAGCCTTGCGGGCAAGAGAGATCACTGACACTGACGTGATCACCGAGGTGATCGTCGGCGGACCAGTGAGCAACAACAAAGGGATCAACCTCCCCGGCGTGGGTGTCAGCGTCCCGGCGATGAGCGAGAAAGACACCGAAGACCTACGTTGGGCCATTCGCAACGGCGTCGACATGGTTGCCCTGTCGTTTGTCCGCTCCGCTGCCGACGTCAAGACTGTCCACGAGATCATGGATGCCGAAGGTCGGCGGATGCC
>DATEWO010000278.1:0-4722 GCA_035257925.1 Propionibacteriaceae bacterium
GAGCGGCTCGATCAGCGCCGCTGAGTTCGAGATCCGCAAGTCTGCGATCTGGCGCGAGATCTAGCTGACCGTGGGTCGCCAGCGCTCGACGATCGTGCCGTCGGCGATGCGGAAGATCTTGACCCGCAGAAAACCACGTGCGTCCAATGGGCGGTTTGCCCCGCGGGATGGAGGCCAAGCGCTCAGCGTTCGCACCCGGCGATTCGCCTCGTCGCTGGTCTTAGCCGACACCTACGATTCGATCGCAGGCGGCGAAGATCGCATCCTGGAGGGCGGGGTCCCGCAGCGGTCTCGGGACCGGCGTCGGCGCCCGGTTCTTCCAGTAGGGCGCCGAGGCCAGATCGGGTGCCGTGCAGCAGAAGGCGATGGTGTCCGCGGACGAGCTGACGTCGCCAGGGGCGCCCGGGCTGGCCAGCTTGGTCTTAACCCACCCCGGGTCGACGGCCACCGAGGTGACGTGCGGCAATCTACGATTCCAGGCCAGGGCCAGGGCAACGTCGCACGCCTTGCTCTCGGCGTACGCCCGCCGCGGATCGGTCTCCCGGCCAAGGGTTGCGGGCTGGGGGCGTGCGGACCCCGCCAGGCCCGAGCCCAGCCAGAGCAACCGTCCCTGCAGCTCGGCGGACAGCAGGTGGGTCAGCAGGTGCGGCGCCAGGACGTTCACCGCAAAGGTCGTCTCGTGACCGTCCGCCGAGGTCCGCGGCGTCCTGCCCCGCACCCATACCCCCGCGTTGTGCACCCACGCGTCGACCGGGCCGTGCTCGCGGGCCTGGTCGGCCAACCGACGGACCTCATCAATCCGCGCCAGGTCGCCAACCACCAGAGCCACGTCACCACCCAGTGCTTTCGCGACGGGCTCGCCCCGCTCCCGACTGCGTGCGTGAACCAAGACGCGGTGCCCCTCGGCTAGCAGCACTCGTGCCGCCGCGCGTCCGATGCCGTCGGTCGATCCGGTGATGCCGATGACCGCCATGGACGTCATCCTGCCCAGGCCCGCGGACCGGCCCGAACCGGGGTCGCCGACTCTTGACTTGGTATGCCGCGAGAGGACGGCATGACAAGCGCAATCAGCGTCCAGGTGGGTGGCGTTCGCTTCTCTGTCGTTTACTCCAGAATTCCTGCGGACCAGTTGCGGACCGGCCCAGGCAGCCGACATTCGAAACGGACTGAGCGGCCTTAGGTCCGGCGTAGTGGTCGAAGCGAAGAAGCATCGCGGCGAGCATGGCCGGGATCATCGCGGTATGGCCGACGGATATCACAGCGTCCGCCGTGATGGTCCCGGTCAGGTGAAGAAGGGTGGCAGAGAGGGTCGGGAGCGTCATGGCGGCTGCCATCTCCATGACGGGACGCCACCCATGTCGATGGTGAAACATCAGGGCGGCCATCGGCAGAGTCATGGCCACAGCCATTCCCAGAGCGGACGGTATCGGTAGCTCGTTGGTGGCGTCGGCATAACCGGCTCGGCCGGCCAGGAAGTCATACGCCGGATACAACGTCAGCATGCCGAGATACATCGCGGCAAGCATCAGCAGGAAGTGCCGGGTGAAGCGCATCCAGCGGCGGCGGAGTGTGGTTGGTGGTGACGTCGTCGCGGTGGCAGAGGCTGTGACGACGGGCGAGATGTCGCGGGACATGGGGGAGATCCTCTCTCCAAGCGGAGTCACTACCTGCGGCTGCGCAGGAGGTCGCGGCCGAGCAGGAACCAGCAGGCGGCCAGCACCGGCACCCAGGCTGCGGCGACGGGAGCCGAAGTCGCGGCAGCGGAGACGAGCGCGCCGAGTACCAGGCAGGGCGCGACGGCCACGGCGGACAGCCGCCCGGTGCGGCTGAGCAGGCCCGAGCGGAAGGTAGCGATCCCGATCACCGCCAGCCCTAAGGGGGTGACGATGAGAGTGAGGATGCTGCCGGTCAGGGTGCCGATGCTTGTGATGGCCTCGTTATTGCTGAGGAACCTAGGCGTGCTGGCCAGGGTGGCCAGCAGGTCCTCGGTGCCCAGTGCAGTGAAGAAGCCGGCGATCGCGAGGAGCGCGGCGGCGGTGACTAGTCCGGCCGCTCGTAGCGGTGCCGCCCAGCGCATGGAGTGCAGGGCCGTCAACCCCAGCACGCACGTCGCAGTGAGGATCGCAGCCAGCGTCGCCGCCCATGGAAAGCCGTTCTGCCGCAGGTTCTGGCCGGCGGTCGCTGTGATCCAGCCGGCGGCAAGCAAGGGCAGCGGGCTGACCATGCCGGCAATGCCGCCGACACGCGGGAGCGCGGGACTATCCCACCACCTGTGGGCTCCAGAGCTGCCAGCCGGCTGAGATTCGTCGAACTGGGTGGATGGCGGGCCGCCGTTGCTACCGATGTGAATATTCACGATTCCTCCAACAGTGTGCTGAGGGTGTTGGCGAGTGATTGCACGGTGGAGCTGGCGCTCTCCAGGTGCTGGTGGGCCAGTCCCATGAGGTGGCCTTCGAGGGCGATCTCGTGGCAGGTGCCCGCGATCACCAGGGCGACCATCACCGGGTCGACGTCGCTGCGAACCCGTCCGGCTTGCTGTTCTTGACCTATGCGTTCGGCGACGATTGCTTGCATGCCGTGTAGGGAGACGGAGTGCTGCTCCATCACGGCCCGAAGGCGACCGAGCACCTCGGGGTCGGCCAATAGCGGACTCGATAAGGCGATGAGGTTTGTGTAGGCCGCGGCGACCGCTTTGATCAGCGCCGAAATGCGTGTCGCGGTGTCGCCTTCCGGTAAGGGCATCGTCGCCAGCTCGGCGTTTACCTGCTTCATCCGCCCGGCCACCACCTCAGCCAGCAGGTCGGCGCGGTCGTGAAAGTGGTAGTAGATACTCGCCTCGGAGCAGCCTGCGGCGCTCGCTACCGCCTTGGTTGTGACCCGGACCAGGCCCACGGTGCGTGCCAGTTCCTCGGTGGCGTCCAGGATCGCGGTGCGGGTAGAGAGACGTGCCACAGAAACTCCAGGGTTGCGTACTGAGTGGGTACCCACTATAACTGAGTGAGTACCCACTTAGTCAATGGGGAGGTTGAAATGTCTGAGCCGAAGATCAGTGCCAACCTGGTCCGATTGGGCAGAGCAGTTTGCTACCTGCTGGCGATCGTCGCACCACCGGTTCTAGCGGGGGCCACCGGTATGAGTGCGGCGATCTCCGATGTGTACCAACCGGCCGCTACTTATTCGGTCAACGCGTCAGCGTCCATGCCGGTCGTCGGGTACGACCCCAGCAAGCCCACCGCAGTGTTGGTGTTGAGCAATGCGGGATCCCAGGTCACCGACGTGCTAGCCCCATATGAAGTGCTGGCGGCCACGAGGGCGTTCAATGTGTACGCCGCAGCGCCGGTCAAACACCCTGTGCCTCTCGGCGGCGGACTCGATCTGTTGCCACAGCTTTCCTTCGCCGAGCTCGACCAGCGACTGAACGGCAAGAGCCCTGAGGTAATCGTCGTGCCGGCCATGCCCGGTGCTCGCCGGGAAGGGACCGCCGGGCATGCACCCCGTTGCTGAATGGCTGAGGAGCCATGCCCCGGCCGCCGACACGGTGCTATCCGTGTGCAATGGCGCGGAAGTCCTAGGGGAAGCCGGCCTGCTTGAGGGGCGGCGGGTCACGGCGAACTGGGCCGGCATCGACACGTTTCACAAGCGCTACCCCAACGCAGAGTGGCTGCGAGGAGTGCGATACGTCGAGGACGGCAACCTGATCACCACGGCCGGCATCACCTCCGGCGTCAACGGCACCCTGCGGGTGGTATCGAAACACCTGGGAGAGGATGCCGCCACCGATCTAGCCCGCAAGATCGGCTATCCCGACCAGCGTCTGGACGACTCACCAACGATCGCCGCGCAGCGGATCACGATCAGTGACGGAGTCCTCTACACCTTGATGGTGGGCTTCAACTGGGGCAAAGACTCCGTCAGCGCGGCCCTCACCGACGGCGTCGGCGAAATCGAACTTGCTTCCATCATCGACGTCTACCCAGGGCAGGCATCTGCGGCGAAGGTCACCACGCTCTCCGCCGCCGGCCCGAATAGGCCGGTCACCTCCCGGCACGGGTTAACGTTCATTCCCCGGCACGGCCTGGACGACGCGCCACCCACGGACCGGGTCATCGTTCCAGGAACCCACGCGGTATCTGCGACTAGCAGTGCATTGCACGAGTGGGCACGTGACCGCGGACTCGAGCCGCAGTACATCCACGCCAACACCGAAGGGCAGTTTCCGTTCGATGCCACCCTGTCTGACGTCGCCCTCGCAGAGAGCACCGCTGTGGCGAAGTTCGACGCCAAGGCCCTGGAGTACCCCACCAACCACCTCCATCTCAGCGGGCCTGGCTGGCCGCTTCCACTGCTCCTCCAACCACTCGGCCTAGCGCTCGCAGGGCTCGTTATCGCAATCGCCATCGACCGGTGGCTTTCCAGTCGCATGAAAGCCCGCCGCAGTGGGCCGCGGCACGACGACCATCCAAAACCACAAGCCGCACGTGCAGTAAGCAAAACTCTCACTAGCCGCTGATCTCGGGATTTAGACCGGCTCGCCCCTTCCGGCCACGAATTAGCGGATCGCAGCCATGCGCACAGTGTCCTGCAACACCGGGTGGCCCGGCGCCACCCCTGCGATCCACCCGGAGTTACCCGGCGGACGGCGCGTGTCTCTGCGTCGACTACCAACTCGTGATGTCCGGCGTGACAGCGGATCGTCCGGAGCAGCCGCCGTGCAGGATCTGC
>DATEWO010000279.1:0-4572 GCA_035257925.1 Propionibacteriaceae bacterium
GCGGCAGCGACGGCCGGATCACCTGGACACCCATCCGTTCGATAAGGTCGAGCTTCCAATCGGCTTCCTTGCGATGTGCAAAATAGCGGTCTCCCCGATAGCGCGCGATCAAGTCTTCGACCCCGCCAAGGTAGGCATCTGCTTTCACAACGTCGGCCTCGACCAGCGACGTGCCGACGAGGTCGGCGCCGGGCTTCAACTGCGGAGCTGGATACCGGGCGCGCACCCAAGAAAAATCGTTGGGGATGATCCTGACCCGCGGGATTTCTACTTGCATGCAGGTGAACAGTCTCAGCCGGCAACCGGAGCCCGGGGAGAGGCGGCGGCGCACATTGCCGGAAATCTGATCCCGCGCAAGTTTGGCAATCTGTCGACGCTGGCCGGGGGTTGCCATCTCGTGCCAGCGCGACAGCTGCTCGCCGGCCACCCATTGACGCGCGAACTCCAGCGTCGCAGTGCCGTCGTCGACGATAGTGACCTCGGAGATGTTCGTCACGCTGATGATCACCTGGATGACACCCGAGTAGGGGTCACCGACGATCAGCCGACGTACGCCCGTCAGCTCACCGGCCATGGCACGGACGCTGCGGGCAACAGCCATGCCGCCCAGCCGCGGTTCGTACCAGGAGACCTGGTGGCCGATCTCACGCGCGAGGGCGATCATCGACCGCAGCTGGGTACGGGTGACGCCAGCGCTCGGGGCCAGCACTGCGATCTTCATGGCCGCAAGATCATCTTCGTGCTGCGCCAATTCGATCACGTTGAGGAGCTGCGCAGGGCTTTCCACAAGCGCTAGCGCACCCCGCTCCGGGCCGGCGTAGAAGGTCACGACACGGCCACCAGATCAGCCTGATCGGCCAGCTCACCCGGCACTCGGCGGAGCTTCCTCATCGCGGTTCGCTCGCCGTCGTAGATCTGCTTCACTCCGTCGCCCATGGCCTCGCTGATCACCCGCACGTCGCGCACCAGGCGCGCAAGTCCCTGCGGCTCCACCGACGCTGCCTGGTCGGAACCCCACATCGAGCGGTCCAGTGTGATGTGCCGCTCCACGAACGTGGCACCCATGGCTACGGCCGCCAGTGTCGTTTGCAGGCCGGTCTCATGCCCGGAGTAGCCGATCGGGACGTTCGGAAACTCCCCCTGCAGGGTGTAGATCATCTTGAGGTTGAGCTCGCTCGCCTGAGCCGGATAGGTGCTGGTGGTGTGGCACAGGATGATGTTGTCGCTGCCGAGCGCTTCAACGGCGTGACGGATCTGCCGCATGGTTGACATCCCCGTGGAAAGAACGACGGTCCGTCCAGTGGCGCGCAATCGACGCAGCAGCTCGTCGTCGGTCAGGCACGCCGAGGCCACCTTGTGCGCCGGCACGTCGAATCCCTCCAGGAAGTCAACCGACTCGATGTCCCACGGCGAGGCGAACCAGGCAATGCCGCGACGTTTCGCGTGCTCGTCGATGGCCGCATACTCCTCGACACCGAACTCCACGCGGTGCCTGTAGTCGATGTAGCTCATCCGGCCCCATGGAGTATCGCGCTCCACGTCCCACTGATCACGCGGCGTGCATGCTTCCGGCGTTCGCTTCTGGAACTTGACCGCATCGCAGCCGGCGTCGGCTGCTTGGTCGATCAAGGCGATGGCATTGGCCAGCTCGCCGTTGTGGTTGATGCCAATCTCACCAGTGATATAGACCGGGTTGCCGATGCCAACCACACGGTCGCCCAGTCGCCGCGACGGGATGTCGGGCAACCATGACTTGTTGCTCACGAATCCACCTCTCTGGCGGGCTGGTGGTAGCGCCGCCCCCGAGTCACTGACGATCACGACCGTAGGTAGCAGAGATGGCCAAGCGTGTAGAGCGATCTGAACAGCAAGCAAACACTCCACCAACATGGCCGAGCCGTTATCTGGAGTGCACCGAGCATTCGCACGGCACTTGCCTGGCGATCAACAAGCCACGGAGCTGACTGCATTTCGTCAGCCCTGCGCGTTCAGGCATAGGGCCGGCCGGACTGTGCAGCTCGGTGGACATCTCGGGCGCGGACGAGGTTGGGCTCCGAAACTCATAGACCGTTTGAGTGTCCATGAGACCGTGGAGAGAAATTGCCCTAGGTGGGAGCCTCGATCATGGAATTGGCCTTCTTCCGGCGGCTGCCGTACCGCGGCATCCAAGGCCGGTGTCATTACTCCCCGCTGGTCACCCGAAGGGCCAGCGTTGCGGCCCGCACCGGGTCATTGAGCCCTGAACCACCCCATGTTGCGTCGCCAGCTCCGAGGTCTCCTGCTGTAGCTGTCCCAACGCTGACCATCATTTTCCACAAGTGCACCGCCGCTCCTCCCGATGCCGCCACCACGCCACAAGCGAGGAATCCCAAGAATATGGACTTTCACCTATGTGTCCGGCGAGCGTTTTGTTCCCCGGCCACGCTGGCAGATCTCGCCCTTTGTACTCGGACTGGCAGAATGCTGGGGCAGCCGGTCAATTCCCGCGCCTTCGGAGATATGCCATGACGCATCCCAGGATGGCTCGCCTCGAGTTCGCTGCCGACCTGCGGATGTTGCGTGACTCTCTCGCTGCCATGACTCAGCGGGCATCGGAGGCCATCCGAGCTGCTACCACAGCGTTGCTGGAGCAGGACCTGGAAGCGGTCCGAATGACTGCCGAATTGGAGCAGGACCTCGAGGCCAATCTGCTTGCGATCGAGCGGCGCGCGTTCGAGCTCCTGGCTCTCCAGCAGCCTGTGGCGGGCGATCTCCGGCTGCTCGTATCCGCTATTAAGATCGGAGCGGAGTGCCGGCGGATGGGTGCACTGGCACTCCACATCAGCACCGCGGCAACCCGTTCATATCCGGAACCAACGATCCCTCATGAGCTGTCGGGGATTTTTGGCCGGATGGGTGAGGTCGCAAACCGAATAGCTGACGGTGCGAGGGTCACGCTTCTCACCAGCGATGCCGAGGACGCGGCTCGGCTCGAGGTCGACGACGATGCAATGGATGGCCTACGTCGTGCGCTGTTCCGAGCACTAATGCACGACTGGCCCCACGGCGTCGAAACGGCAGTCAATGTTGCCCTGCTTGGTCGCTATTACGAACGGTTTGCTGATCACGCCGTAGCGATCGCCCAGTCCGTGGTCTTCATCGTGACCGGTACAAAGCCTGACTTTGGACCATCCCCTGTTGGCTGAGCGCTTTTGCATGGGTTCGGCGTGGTAGCCGCGACTGGCCATTAATCGACCGTCTGTGAATATGCATCAGCATTCAACGCCGGCGTGTCGTCCGAGCAGCTGAGACGTTGGACGTATTACCCGACCCCTGAGGTCGATATGACGGCAGTGCCGGTCATTGACATGGGCAGGCTTTTGATACTAGATATGTGCATCTTTAAGTGCTGATCTCTTCACGGTCCGTTTACCCCTTGTTCACATAGGGGCACTTCGATTGAGCCTCGTTGGCGGGTGCGCCGACCACCCCGCGTGGGTGAATGGATCCTGGAAGGAATCTGACGTGTCTTCTCGTTCTTTGAAGCTTGTCGGGGTGACCGCGCTCGCTGCCGCGTCACTGTTGGTCAGCGGGTGTGGTGGCCAGAACAATGCCGGCGGTGCCAGTGGTGAGGGCAGTGCCGAAGGTGGCGGCACAAGCGGCACGGTGACCGTGGACGGCTCGTCCACCGTAGCCCCCTTGAGCGAAGCAGCCGCCGATCTTTTCCGTAGCGTGGAGCCCGGCGTCAATGTGACCGTTGCCACGGCAGGCACCGGGGGTGGCTTCCAGAAGTTCTGCGCCGGCGAGACCGACATCTCTGACGCGTCGAGGCCTATCAAGGACGAAGAGGCCGAGGCGTGCAAGGCCAAGGGGATCGATTACACCGAGGTGATCGTCGCCAATGACGGTTTGTCGGTCGTCGTAAACCCTGAGAACACCTGGGCCAACTGCCTCACCGTGGAGCAACTGAAGACGATCTGGTCGCCGGAGTCCGAGGGCAAGATCAAGAACTGGAACCAGATCGACAAGTCCTTCCCCGACCAGCCGCTGACCCTGTTTGGCGCCGGCACCGACTCAGGCACCTTCGACTACTTCACCGAGGCGATCAACGGTGAGGAAGGTGCCAGCCGCACCGACTACAGCCCATCCGAGGATGACAATGTGACGATCCAGGGTGTGAAGGGCGACAAGGGTGCTGTGGGTTATTTCGGCTTGAGCTACGTCGAGCAGAACCCGGATGCTGTCAAGGCCGTTGAGGTCGACGGGGGTGGCGGCTGCGTGGCGCCCAGCAAGGAGACGGTACAGGACAAGAGCTACAAGCCATTGGCTCGGCCGCTCTTCATCTACGTGAAGAACTCCTCTTACAAAGACAATCCGGCTGTGCGTTCCTATGTCGACTTCTACATTGAGAACGAGGCGAAGGTAGCTGAGGAGGCGCTGTTCGTCGGTCTGACTCCTGAGCAGAAGAAGACTGCGCAGGACGAGCTCGCATCCATCGCCGCCTGACGACCATGGACAACGTAGCAGTGACTCAGTCGGAGACTGAGTCACGCGGGCTCGCGGCGGACCGGTCCGTCGCGAGCCCAGGGCCGG
>DATEWO010000280.1:0-21293 GCA_035257925.1 Propionibacteriaceae bacterium
GGCTAATGCGTGTGTCTCAACGGCATTTGAGCCATGCGAGCCGTCTTAAGGCGGCTCTCGTCGACTGGCGAGAAGGTGGCACGGTGCAATCACAGGTGGCTCCCATTTCACCGCCAAAAATGGACCGCTGCCCCGCATCCCACTAGTCAGCGAGCCCGAGAACTAGCCAAAAGCCGACTAGCACGACGGCGACGAAGCCGAGGGACGAAACGGCGAAGATGGCCAGCCTCTTCTCGCTCATGACGCCGAACGCTAGCACCGGCCCTCTTCCATAGCGATGATCTGGCCTTTGCGTTGAGGCAAGGAGACAAGCGCTGGGTGACCTGCTGGCGCGGCCGTAGCCGTTAATAGCCTCGCTATTCAACCCGGCCGGCGTGCTCCGGCATAGGGCATGTAGGACATCTTGATGTACTCCACCGACTTGCCGGGCCGCGGTGCGTGGATGACTTGTCCATTGCCTGCGAAGAGCCCCACGTGGTGAATGTCGCTGTAGAAGAACACCAGATCACCCGGCTGCAGATCCGACTTTGCCACGGTCTTGCCGCGGCTGAACTGCTGTCGCGAAGAATGCGGCAGGCTAACGCCGGCCGATCCCCAGGCCATCATCGTCAGGCCTGAGCAGTCCCAGGAGCTCGGCCCGGCACCACTGCGCGCATAGGGCTCACCTAGCTGAGCCTTTGCGTAGGCCAAAGCCTTGGCTCCCTTGCTACTTCCGCTGGCTGAGCTGCGTGTCGAGTTCGCCGAGGCCTGTGTCCCGCCACGGCTCTCCGCATCAGCCTTTGCGGGCGCCTTCGTCGCAGCGCGGTCCTCCGCATTGGTCTTTGCTGTTGCCTCCGTCGCGGCCCTGCCCTCCGCGTTGGCTTTTGCTGGCGCCTTCATCGCAGCCCGGGCCTCCGCATTGGCCTTTGCTGTTGCTTTCTTCTCGGCCTCGGCGAGCTGCTTCCTCTGTTCCGCAGTGAGCTCGGCTAGTACGTTCTTGGCCTGGTCCAGCTTCTTGTCCGAGGCGGCAGTGAGGGACTTGAGCTGCTTCTCCTTTTCGCCGAGGGCTGTGAGATCGGTCTGGGCAGAATGCTCCAGTGCAGCAAGGTTTGCCTGTGCCTGCTGGTAGTCCTGCAGCGCCGAGTTCTGATTCTCGCTGACCTTCTGGACCGTGGAGATCTGGCTCAGAAATCCCTCGGTATCGGGGGTAACGAACAGGTGGGCAGCGGTATCGAGGCTTCGGTTCTGGAATTGGGCAAGAGCGATCTGGCCGACCTGCAGCTTCAGCTGCCCGACCTTTTCGGTCTGAGCTCGGACGTCAGCCTGCTTTAACCTCAGATGCGCTCGGCCCCCCTTGATCTGTTGCTTGACATCTGCGTACTGCTGGTCGATGGCGGCAGCATCGGTCTCTAGCTGCTCGATCAACTCTTTAGCCTCTGCGACCGTTAGCGGCGGGTCCGCTACGGCTGGCAGGCTGCCTGAAAAGACGACCAGCGCGCTCAATGCCACCGAGACGAGCCCAAGGACGGCTAGGCGCAGGCTCCGACGAATCGATAGGGCGCGGCCAACCTCGAATGCGCGTGACGTCACGCGCGCAGTGATATTCACAGTTCCCCGACTCCTGCGTTCCCCGAGTCCTGCGCGCAGCTCTCATGGGCGCCGACTCAGACCTCCCCAGATCTGAGTACAGCCGAAAGCTGTCATGGACGTGGCTGCTGAGCGGTGCATGACGGTGACGTCATCTGGAGTCACCGGACAGCAAGTTCCACGTTAGGTCACGATTTGATAACTGGCAATCGTCATGGTCGGCATTTGGCGGGACTTCCGATCCTGCGCCTTTTATCAGTCTGCTTTGCTCCGGAAGGTCGCCGAACGAGCCTTGCGCGGCAGGATGCTGCTACCCGTAGGCTGAATTAGTCCTCCCTGGGAAGCCGGCTGGAGCGAACGCCCCGGGGGGAGGTGGCTACCCGGCGGGGGCGGTGCCGACAGTGGCCGGGGCGGTGGCGACATCGGTGGTGGCGGTGGTGGTGATGGTTCGTGAGTGCTGGCGGCTCCCGCGTGTAGACGCATCACTCGCCAATGTCGACCCAGCGCCGTTCGGCGCTGGACTGCCGAGCAGCCGCAATGACCTGCTCGGTACGCAAACCGTCAGTCAACATCGGCAGATTGGACCGCCTATGCGGGGTCTGATCATTGTCACGAACAGCTCCCACGAAGTCGGCGATCAACGCATTCCACGTGCGTTGCAGCAGATCCTCCGAGTCACCCTCCTCATCGACTGGGGGAAAATTCAACACCAGCGGCTCTGCGTCGTCGTACCGCTGCCGGAGTAGCGTGGTTCCCTCATCCGGAACGGTCAACGATCCCTCATCCCCCACAACCGTCAGGCGCCACTGGTTCAGCCCTGCGGTCACCGACAAGCCCAGCTGCGCCAAAACTCCACCCGTCAGCTCGGCCAGATGCACCGAGCGCCCGCCGTCGACAAGGTAGGCGTCTTGCTTGATCATGATGGGCGTGATGACGCTGGCGGTCTTGAGGAACTCAAGACCTGTGAGGAAACGGACCTTGTCCAGGTCGTGAGCCAGCCCTTCGCCCAATAATCCGTTCGAGACTTCCATGTTCGCCGCCCATGGCCGGGCGCGAAAGAAGTCGCTGCTCGATCGTGCGAACCAATCGGTGCGGACATCGCGAATCTCCCCGAGCGCGCCGTCGCGAATCGCCTGCTTGGCGGCCTGAAGGGCCGGTGCGTAGCGCCAGTTGAAGCAACAGGCGGTCACGGTGGATGATCCTTCGGCCGCCGCAACCATGTCCGCAGCCTCTCCGACGCCGACACTCATCGGTTTCTCGACCAAGACGTGGCAGCCGTACTCCAAGGCCAGCAGGAAGGGGGCGCTCCGCAGCATCGGAGCCGTGGCAATACTGATCACATCGCAGCGACCCCGTGTGATCAACTCCTCCCACTCTTGGTACACATGCAGCCTCGGATTGTCGAGCGTGCTGGCAAGTGCTTCAGCACGATCAGAGCTGCGACTCCACAGTGCGCAGACTTCGACATCGGGCAGGTGTCGGTACGCAGCTGCGTGACCTGTGCCAGCCCACCCAGCTCCGAGGACACCTACCCGCAGAACCTGTGCCACTTGCTGCTCCTTCCACGTAACCCAGCTGTGGTAGCACAGTCAGAGTTAGCGCCATCAACTGGCTGGCCTAGAGCAGGGCCTTCGGCTTTCCGGCACGTTGAAGGCGCGGCCGGCATCCAGGCAGTCTGCGGTAGCGGTCCCTGAACCGGAGCCGATATCCTCCTGGCGCGCTGCATTCTTCGAATCAACTCTCAATACGGAGCTGTCATGCACAGAGTCTTGGTTCTTTATCTCCCGCCCGAAGATCCTCGCGCTTCTCGTGCGTATTTCGAGAACACTCATATCCCGTTGGCCGCGAAATTGCCGGGGCAGCGCAGCATGCGCTACAGCTTTGAGGTAGCTGCAGCGGAGGGTGAGTCACCGTACTTCGGTGTGATGGAAGCCGAATTCGACGATGCCGAGGCTTTGGGTGCAGCGATGGCGTCACCGGAGGGTCAGGCAGTGGTGGCAGATATCCCCAATTACGCCACGGGAGGCGCCGTTGTCCTGAACTACCCCGTTCAAGAAGCGCGATTGCGGTAGCTTCCATCAGCGTCCGGGTACATGCGCACATGGTTCATCCGGTCTGCATCTCAGGTACGCGTGTCCGTGGCGCTGATGCCTGCGCTTTCAAGCGCTTGTGCGACTCCCGCTAGACGTCCGGTCTTCGGTTGCCCGACAGGCGTCCTAATCGCTCGGGCCCGGCAGTATCGCGCTCCGTCGCGAATCCGGGATCGGTCGAATGTGAACCGCGACCGCATACCCACTCTCCCTTGGGCGCTACGATCTGGCCAACCGACACGATGGCGGTCTGATGATCAATCTGATTGACCCGGACGGGGTAACCGCCGAATGGCTCACCGAAGTCTTTGCCGCGGAGGGCCTTTTGCGGAGCGGCTCCTCGGTGGTCAGCTGTGCTGCCGCGCCGTTGGCGGCGATGAGCTTCACCGGGGTGTTCCGACGGCTGGAGCTTAGCTACGACGTCGATGAGCCCGGCCTTCCTCGGACCCTCATCGCCAAATTTTCGACACCCGATCCCGGGATACGGGCCGCCATCCACTCGATGGGCTTTTACGCGCGTGAAGCCGCGTTCTATCGCGAGCTCGCTGCCACCACCCCGGTGCCCGTGCCAGTCTGCTACTACGCTGCGGTCGACGACACCGACGGCCGATGCGTGATCTTGCTCCAGGACCTTACGACGGCCCGCCGGGGACGGTCCACCGACGCCTGCTCGCATGCGGAGGTTGAGCGTGCCATCGATGCGATCGCCCCGCTGCATGCCCACTGGTGGCAGAACCCCGAGGTGGAGTCCCGACCGTGGCTGGATCCCGATGGAATCATGCCGCTAGAGGGCACCCAACCCGAATTTGAGGCCCAATGGCCGGTGTTCCTGGAGAAGCTGAGCATTCCGATCACTGATCAGGTGCGTCAGTTCGGTGAATGGGCGGCCGTCGAGCTGCGAACCGTCATGCAGCGATTGTTCTACGAGCCACCTCTGACGGTGATCCACCACGACTTCCAAGCCGACAACCTGCTATTCGGACGGACCTCGGACTCGATGCCGCTGGTTGTGATCGACTGGCAGATGCTGGTCCGAGGTCGCGGTCCGATGGATCTTGCCTATCTGCTCAGCGGCAGCATGGATCCAGAAGACCGCCGGCGGCACGAGCTTGATCTCGTGACCCGGTACGCGGTGCGCCTGGAGGCAGCCGGGGTTTCGGACTACGACGCTGTCCAATGCCTGGCGGACTACCGCGCCGCCCTGCTGCTGCCGCCGGTCCGCCTCGCACTCGCTGTCTCCTACAATCCTCAACTGAAAGCGCACAGGGGAGCGTTCTGGGACGTGATATTCCAGCGGCAGATTCGCGCCCTTGTTGACAACGGTGTGTTCGGCTCATGACCCGGACACCTGCGGGGCGGTTCCCTGTACTGAGGAAGCCGCCGATCGACGGGTAGACGTGTTGGGCGTCGCCGACTGGCAGCCCCGCTACTCGAACGGTGTAGGAACGGCGATGCAGTCACCTGGCTTGACGGCTCCGTGTGACGGTCGGCCATGACTGACGGCATGGCCCGCAGAGATCGGCCTCGCCCTGGGAGCTGCCGGTTGACCGTCGTCAATCGGTTAGCTGAGTCGCCTCGTAGATCGACATCGCGATCCTCGCGGCCGTAATGTCGCCGGAGTCAAACGTGAGGTCCGCAGGGATCTCAGACATCAGAGCGCGGTAATGAGCGTGCGCCGGTTCGTGGAAGTCGCGCTCTCGAGAGGCGCCACGCCGATGGTCGGCTCGGACTCGCTCCCGGGTGGCAGACAGCGGCGCGTCGATTAACACCCGCAGAAGCCGGACTTGCGATGGGAGCTGGCCGAACAACGCCTCATGTTCGGCCTGGGTGTAGGTAGGACCGACGCTGACCACGACATCAGCATCGGAGCGCATCCACTGCCCGACAAGCGCACCGTGGGCCTGGTGCGCAGCGAACCAGAGTCCTGCCGCGCCAGCCGCGGGGGCACACACCATCATCGCCACATCGTCGACGTCGGTGACGATCACAAAACGTCCGGCATCAATGAAGCGGTCCGCCAACACAGTTGTCACAGTGTTTTGCCTGCAGCGATCGGGCCAGTGATCGTTACCAGGATCGGCATATGCCGAACTCTGCCTGCTGCCCGAGCCGCAGAGACCTGTCCTGACGTTTCCACAGGTGGCCGGCTGACGGTTTCCACAGATTTCGGCGAGGTCGCACGATTTGGTACTTCCGTACGCATGCTTCCGTTCGGAGGTGGGCGATGCCGAAGACGGAGTCCAAGCAGCAGCTCGGCGTACGCGGCGAGGATCTGGCCTGTGCTGAGTTGGCGCGGCAGGGCATGCAGGTGCTGGAGCGCAATTGGCGTTGCCGGCTGGGAGAGATCGACATTATCGCCGCAGAAGTCGGAGACGGCGGGCTGACACTGGTCTTCTGCGAGGTGAAGTGCCGCAGCGGGCTGGGTTTCGGCCATCCGCTTGAGGCGATCACCTTTACGAAGATGCGGACCTTGCGGCAGCTCGCGGCTTTGTGGATGCGTGAGCATCGCTTCAAGGCATCAGCCATCAGGCTGGACGCCATCGGTGTGGTGCTGGTGTCCGGCCAGCCGGCGTCCCTCACCCACGTACGGGCGGTGGGCTGAGTGGCATCGGCCTGCGCATGGTCGGTGGCCTTGGTCGGCCTCGAGGGCCGGATCGTCGAAGTGGAGGCCGACATCGGTGCCGGGCTGCCTCGGACTGTACTGGTGGGACTCCCGGACTCTGCGCTTTATCAGGCACGTGATCGTTGCAAGGCGGCTGTCAGCAATTCCGGTCAAGAGTGGCCGATCTCGCTGCTCACGATCAATCTCAGCCCCGCCACCTTGCCGAAGGCCGGCAGTCATTACGATCTCGCGATCGTTGCGGCGATCCTTGCAGCTCAAGGGACCTTTGGTGCCGATGAACTACGCCGAACTGTCTTGCTCGGTGAGCTGGGGTTGGATGGTCGGGTCCGGCCGATCCGCGGCGTTCTGCCCGCCACTCTTGCGGCGCAGCAGGCGGGTTTTACTCGGGTGATCGTGCCGCTGCGCCAGGCCGGAGAGGCGAAACTCGTCGCGGGCATCGATGTCTTCGGCATTGCCTCGATTACCCAGTTGGTCGCCTTGCTGCGGGGCGAACCGCTGCCGGTTGTCGATCCGATCGAGGTGATGGGTGACCCGGCCGGCAAGCACGCCAAGCGCCGCCTCGATCTGGCCGACGTGGTCGGACAGGTGGAGGCCAAGTGGGCCTGCGAGGTAGCCGCAGCTGGCAGACATCACATGCTCTTCCATGGCCCACCAGGAGTCGGCAAGACCATGCTCGCTGAGCGGGTCCCAGGCCTTCTTCCCGACCTCGACCTTCACGACTCCCTCGAAGTGTCGGCTGTGCACTCACTCGCTGGGTTCAACCTGGCCGACGAGCTCATCACCAGACCGCCCTACAGCGATCCACACCATTCGGCCTCGGTTGCCAGCATCGTCGGTGGCGGCCAGCGGATGGCCAGGCCCGGTGCCATCTCCTGCGCCCACAAAGGCGTGCTTTTTCTGGACGAGGCGCCTGAGTTCCAACCGGCCGTCATCGAGGCGCTTCGTACCCCACTCGAGTCTGGCGTGATCACCCTTGGACGCAGCGAGGTGCATGCTCGCTACCCAGCGCGCTTCCAGCTCATCCTGGCCGCCAATCCTTGTCCGTGCGGTCAGGCGGCAACACCGGGCGCACATTGCCAATGTCCCTCGATGGTGGTGCGCCGGTACGCGGAGAAGATCTCCGGGCCGATACGCGACCGCATCGATATCAACCAGGCGTTCCTACCTCTGCGCAAGACATATCTGAAGGCGGCGCTGCAGCGAGCTGAGTCCTCGACTGTCGTCGCCGAACGCGTTCTCGAGGCTCGCGACCGGCAGCGCCGACGCTTGGCCGGCAGCGGGTGGCAGACCAATGGCGAGGTTTCTGGAACCTATCTGCGCCGGCACCTACCGCTTCCGGACGGCCTGCAGACCGTCGATGACGCGGTCGACCGCGGCCGGCTCAGCGCTCGCGGCGTTGACAAGGTTCTTCGATTGGCCTGGACCGTTTCCGATCTTGCGGGTCGCGACAAGCCTGGCCGTGATGAGCTCGCGATCGCGCTGGCTATGCGGCGGGGCGAGCAGCCGGGGACAGTGCGAAGGGAAGTGGGTTGACCATGATCACGTCAGATCGAAGAGCACGAATGATGCTCTCGTGTGCAATAGACGGCGGTGATCCCGCAGTCGCTGAGCTGGTGCAGGACCTAGGGGCGGAAGGCGCCTGGGCCAAGATCATCGAAGGGGTGCTGGGCGAACCGGCCGCCCAGCGGGCCGCGCGGGTCACAGTTGAAGTGTTCGAGCGGCTGGCCCAGGCAGCGGGAGCGCGTTTCGTGATTCCGGGCGACGAGGAGTGGCCGCCTGGGCTTGATGATTTGCGACACGCGGAGAGCATTCAGCGGCGCGGTGGTGAGCCGTTCGGTCTGTGGCTCCGCGGTCCTGGACATCTCGCTCACCTCATGGAGCGGTCGGTAGCGATCGTGGGCTCCCGGGCAGCAACGGCGTACGGGAACGGCATTGCAGCCGATCTGGCTGCAGAACTGGTCGAGCAGGGGGTGACCGTCCTGTCGGGTGGCGCCTTCGGTATCGACGTAGCGGCGCATCGCGGGGCGCTGGCCGCCGGCGGGCCGACCGTTTGCGTGCTGGCCAACGGCGTCGATGTGGCCTACCCACCCGGCAACGCCTCGATCTTTGAGACCTTGGCTAGGGACCAGCTGCTGGTATCAGAGCTGCCGCCGGCCGCTCATCCCACACGGGTGAGATTCCTAGCTCGCAACCGGCTCATCGCGGCCATGTCCCGCGGCACTGTGGTGGTCGAGGCGGCGCTACGTTCAGGTGCTCGAAATACCGCCGGCTGGGCCCTCGGGTGTGGACGTCCCCTCATGGCGGTCCCGGGTCCGGTCTATTCCCGTGCCTCGACGGCCCCGCACCTGATGATCCGTAATGGGCAGGCGATGCTGGTCACATCGGCGGCGGAGGTGCTGGAGCTGATCTCAGAGATGGGTCAGGCGATGCTGCCCTTGGCCCATGGTCTGAACAGAGCGACCGATGCGCTCACCGAGACCCAGCTAGCGGTCTTTGAGGCTATTCCGGCCCGCCGGCGCGCCGGCGTCGGAGACATCGCCCTCACCGCCGGCGTCAGTGTTCCAACCTGCCTAGGTGCACTGACCGCACTCGAGTCCGCGGGGCTCGTGTCGGGTGACGAGCGAGGGTGGCTCGTTGCGGTAGGTGGACCACGAGGATGATCAGCATCGAGCTAGCGGGGTGACCTATCGGGCTCCGGTCAGGAATGTTCGCAGCAGCGGCCCGGCTGTGGTCGAGCCTGACTTGCCGTCGTTGACAAAGGCAGCTACCGCAAGGTCGCCTTGTACGGCGATCATCCAGGCGTGGGTCTTCAACGGCTCCGATGTGCCGTACTCCGCTGTGCCGGTCTTGGCCAGCACCGCCGGGCCGGAGAGGTTGCCGAGCACCCGGCCACTGCCTTCGGTCACAACAGCTCGCATCATCTCGCGTAGCTGTTGGGCTTCCTGATCAGTTAGTGGCTTTCCCTTCGAGGTCGCCTGCTGGCCATCGACGAGGTGCGGGATCACGGTCTCACCCGCCGCCACCGATGCGGCCACAGCGGCCATCGCCATGGGGGAGGCCTCCACCTTGCCTTGACCGATGACGGCCGCGGCGCGCCCGGTGGCTGTTGGATCCTGTGGCACTGACCCAAAGAAGGAGGAGAAGCCGACGTCGTAGTCGATGCCGAATCCCAGGGAACCGGCTGCGTCGGCTAACGAGGACTGGTCGAGTTTGCTTCGCTGGCCGATGAACGCGGTATTGCACGACTGCGCGAGCGCCGTCCGCAAGGTGATCCTGCCCTGCTGACTGCTTGGGTAGTCGCTGTAGTTGCTGAACTTCCGGCCGTCTACGGTGACGGTTGGCGAGCACCTGACCCTCGAGCGGGGCGTCAGATCAGCTCGCAGCAGGGCCAGTGCGGAGACAACCTTGAAGGTTGATCCAGGAGGGGCCTGGCCTACCGTGGCGAGAGACTGCCCGCGATTGCCTCGACCGTTCGCAGCGGCCACGATTGCTCCCGTTGAGGGACGGATAGCGACCAGCGCACTGGCTGGCTTGGTATCCGCCAAAGTCCTTTCCGCGAGCTGCTGCAGCCCGACGTTGAGTGTCGTTGTCAACGGTTGGCCGGCCACTGGCTTCACCTCGAAGAGCACGATCGGCTCGGGTTCCGCGGTTGGTGAGGGAGTCGGAGACGGGCTGGCTGAGCCGTCAGTCGGCTTCGCTGCCGCCAGCCGCACTTGGATCCCTGGGGTGCCGCGCATCTGCGCGTCGTAGCGCTTCTGCAATCCAGATAGGCCCACCTGGTCTCCGGCAACCACAGCCCCACCCGACTCGTCGACGTTCTCCTTTGTTGCCTCGCCTACGGTCCCGATGATGGGCCTCGCAAAGTCGCGCGTGGGAGCGAGCATCTGGCCGGTTTTGATGGAGAGCGCGCCTGGTATGGCACGGATCTCGGAGCCGAGTGGCACGTCCGGCGCATCCATGCGCAACACAATGGCCGGAACGAAAGCGCTGCTGCCTGCAGCAGTCACCTTCTTCGCGTACGCCTTGGGGTTGATCTTGACGACTCTCGCCAACCGGATCGCGGACGTTCTTGCTTTCTCGCCACTAACCGCCGACTTGTCGATTCCGATCCGGAACACCGGCCGGTTCTCCACGATCGGAACACCGTCCTCCCCGAGCAGCTCTCCGCGGTCGGGATAGAGGCGTCGCTGCGACAGTCGGTTCGTGCCATCGAGCTGCGGATGCACGATGCTTGGCTGCCAGCTTGCCTTCCACTGGTCCGACTCCTCGGCGAGCTTGACCTCGGTCGGGTAGGTCCACCGCTCTGGAACGCCGGGAAACGTCCAGGTGAATAACAAGCTGGCGGTTGCCGATGATCCGTCCCGCGAGACCGATGCCACCGTCACACTCGGTTTCAGCGGCCCCATGCCGCTGACGAGTGGTTGGAACTGATCGTTGACTGCTGTGCCGGAGGAGCCCACGAACGGTACTGGCGAGAGATCCTTCGCACTTAGACCAGCCGCCAACGCCGCGGCCGCTCGATCAGGGGCGTCGCCGTTGCGGTCTGGATTCGGCCGTGGCAGAGAAATACCGCATCCTGCTACCGCTAGGACAACGATCAGTAGCAGGCATGCGAATCGGACGGCTCCAAGCTGAGCCTGTGGCAGCGTCGCACTCTGGGACACCGGGACATCCTGCCACCTGTGGGCGGCATGGGTAGTGTCGCGGCCATGGGCATCTACGCTAAGCGTCCAGGAAAAATGGTCGGCCAAATATTCGGAGATGGCTTCGTCCTGCTCTGGACGGCGGGTTGGGCGATCGTCGGAATCTTCGTCCATCGGGTGATCGAGGTCTTGGCGACCCCCGCCAGGGAAACGGCCAAGGCCGCGATACGCCTGGCAGAGAACTTTCGTGAAGCCGCAGGCGAGGCGGCCAAGGTGCCAGTTGCTGGTGAGCAGCTGCGGCGTCCGTTCGACGCCGCATCGGTGACCCTCGGCAACTTGATCAACTCTGCCAATGACCAGGTCGCCAGTATTGAACGGCTGGCACTGCTCGTCGGCTGGCTGGTCTTTCTCATTCCCGTGAGCATTGTCGCGGCCTTCTGGCTGCCACGCAGGATTCGGTTCTATCGGCAGGCGCGGGCCTCTCAGGTCTTTCTTGATGCGGTACCCGACCTGGACCTCTTTGCACTCCGGGCCATGGCTGTGCAACCGCTCTATGTGTTGGCCGAGATCAGCGACGACCCCGTCAAGGCCTGGCGCTCCGGCGATCGGGCTGTGATCAACCAGCTGGCCGAACTCGAGCTGAGACGCAACGGGCTTCGACTCCCTGACACCTTGCGGGCCGAATCGAGTGAGGCCAGTATCGGGTCACAGGGGGAGATGTTCAGGGAGCCGTCATCAGTTCGAGCTGCAAACGATCATGAAGGAGGTTGAGATGTCTGCGAACCGCCACTTGGTCGGTCTGCTGCTCGGTGCAGAGGAGGACTGGCCGCAGGCCTTCGAGGCGATCGCGACCCGGCTTGGGGTCTTCAGCTACGCGGGTGTTGATCACGTTCTGGACACCGAGCGAGTGCGCATCTCACCGTTCAACTTACGTGATCGGGCCCGCCACCAGGTGGTGATCGATCGGCTGGCGTACTGGTACTACCATCCGCGGGAGTGGCTGAAAAAGGTGGCGTTGATGGACGACGTCTACTTGATGAACTCCCCGTTCACCTTCCAGTCGATGGAGAAGCACTCGGCGTATTGCGCGCTGATGCGGCTCGGCATGAATGTGCCGGACACGGTGCTGGTGCCCTACAAGAACCCGATCGACAACGTGCGCTGGGCGTACACGTCGCGCAACTACAACGATCCCTTCGATCTAGCCGCGATCGCCGACACGATGGGCTACCCGCTGTTCATCAAGCCCTTCGACGGCGGCGGCTGGCGTGGCGTATCCAAGGTCCGGAACCATGACGAGCTGATGGCTGCGTACGACGACTCCGGCGAAATGCTGATGCATCTGCAGAAGTCTGTTGAGCCGTTTGACGTCTTTGCCCGAGCGCTGACCATCGGCCCCGAGACGATGGTGATGAATTTCCGGCCGGACCAGCCGATGCACAACCGCTACGCCGTTGATCATGAGTTCCTCTCTCCCATGGTCGGTCAGGAAACGATCACCATCACCCAGACCGTGAATGCTTTCTTCCGCTGGGAGTTCAACTCCTGCGAGATGTTGGTGCAAGGCGACACCGTGCTACCCATCGACTACGCCAATGCGTGTCCCGACGTGGCCGTCACCTCGCTGCACTACTACTTCCCGTGGGCCATGAAGTCGCTGATCAAGTGGACCGCATTCTGTGCTGCTACCGAGCGTCGGCCGAAGCTGCACGTCGACACCGAGCCCTGGTTCGCGGTTGCGGATGATCCAGATCTGGACTACGGCGCCAAGCTCGGCCGCTACCAACTGCTGGCTGATGAACACTTCGAAAAGGAACGTTACCTGGACTTCTGTGCCACGGCGCTGGCAGGAATCGACGACCTGGTGCTGGATTGGGTGGCGTCGGCTGACTTCGATCGGATGCTGACAGAAACCGTCGCTCAGACCTATCCCGAGCAGGAGCGGGAGTGGTTCATGAGCCATTTCCGCGGCTTGGTCGACCTATGGATCAAAGATCAAGAGCCAGTCAGCGCCTAAGAGAGTCATCCGTTATCTCCTCCCGGGTTGTGTTTGATGGCTCGCTCCGTGTTCGATTGCTCGCTTCGCTCGCTGAGGATTGCGCCGGGAAGCCGCAATCCTTGTCGCTGCGCCACGACGAAGATGCGCCGAAAGGGCAGAACGGTCCCGTACGGCCGAGTCGGGTAGGCCTTGCTCAACAACTCCTGGTACTCGGAGATGAACTGTTGACGATGATCCTCCGGTAACGCCTGGAGCACCGGCCGGGCGCCGGTGCCCGAGATCCAACGGAAGACTGGATTCGGCCCGCTCAGCACGTGCAGGTACGTGGTCTCCCAGGCATCCACTGAGCACCCCAGGCCTGCAAGATCATCGAGATAGGTCGACGCGTCGGCCACGGCCGGCCAAGCGACTTCGGTCAGCAGTGGCGCATAGCGCGGGTCAGCCGACAATTGGCGAAGTAGCCGGTGGCTGGGCTCGTCGAAGTTTCCCGGCACCTGGAAGGCCAGCCATCCATCCGGGGTGAGCAAGGAGACCAACGACGGCAGCAACTCCCGGTGCCCGGGGACCCACTGCAATGTTGCGTTGCTGATGATCACGTCCACGCTGGTCTCGGGCCGCCAGTCGCGCAGATCCTGCAGCTGGAAGCTCAGTCGTGGACCCGCGAGCTGTGCGGCTTGCATGATCATCTCTGGTGATGAGTCCAGACCGACAATGTGCGCGTTCGGCCAGCGATGTGCCAATGAGGCGGTGAGTTGCCCAGGCCCACAGCCGAGATCGACTACCACCTTCGGTTCTATGGCGGGGAATCTGCTCAGCAGATCGACAAACGGTCGCGAGCGCTCATCGGCGAACTCGAGATATGTGGCGGGGTCCCAGACGGTCACGGATGCTCCTGGGGAATGGATCGTGATGTCAGATCTTGGAGACGATCCCACTGCTGATGATCAGTTCCGGCGGTGGTAGGCCTCACGCCAGGTCGGCACGCCGGGTTTCCAGGCGAGGCTCATGCCAGCTTCGCTGGGGGTCCGGTTCGCCTTGCGATTGTTGCAGCGAGTGCAGGCGGCCACGGTGTTCTGCCAGTTGTTGGCTCCGCCGCGGGACAGCGGCAGCAGGTGATCAACTGTGTCTGCGGTGCCCTGACAGTAGGCGCAGTGGTGATGATCACGGCGGAGAACCCCGCGCTTGGACCAGGCGGGCGTTCGGGCGTACAGGAAGGTTGTCTTGACGTAGCGGATCAGGCGTAAGACCAGAGGCCATGGGTAGGGGCCAATGCGATGTCCATCACGGGCTTCCTCGACGATCGCGACCTCGCGGACCAACATCCGGATCGCATGTTTGATCGAGACCGTGTGCAAAGCAGTGTTGTCGGTGTTGAGGACAACCACCCCAGACATTCGCCCTACCTCCCTTCTTGGCCCAAGGGTGCACAAACAACGACGACCTGTATTGGGATTATGGCCGGTTGGGTCAAGACAGAGCGATATCGCAATGCTGCGTGTCAGTTGTCTTGACTATGCTCGAATACATGTTCGATTATGGAGGAGTGTCTTCACAACTCACTCCTAGCCGCATCCATGAGCTACAGCAGCGTGTACAGCGGATGCAGGGGTCAGCGATTTCGCGGACCCTGGAGTCGGTTCCAGGCCTGTCGAGAGTCATTCAGCTCAGGACTGGTGAGGCGTACGCGGTAGACAGTCCGAGCCTGGCGATGGCCTTGGTCGCGGGTCCCTCACAGGCTGGAGAGTGGATCGGCATTGTGGGAGCTCCCGACCTCGGACTGGAGGCAGCAGCAGGATTCGGAATCGATCTCGAACGGACTGTGGTGGTGCCGCGGCCCGGCGAGCTCTGGCTGAGCGTGACAGCTGGTCTGCTCGATGTGGCCTCCGTCGTGATCGTGAAGCCTCCCGTACCTGCCAGCGCGCAGCAGGCAGAACGGCTGAAGTCGAGGCTCCGGATGAAGGATGCGGCCTTGGTGTGCTGGGGTGAGTGGCCAAGATCCGACGCGACTCTGACCGTCACCGAATCCTCCTGGCACGGACTGGGACACGGGCATGGTCGACTCACTGCTCGTCGCGTAGTGGTCACGGTTCGCCAGGGCGGACCGGTCCGTCGGGTACAGCTCTGGCTGCCAGGACTCGACCAGCAAATAGCGGAGTTTGATCACACCGGGCTTGATCACACAGGGCTTGATCACACAGAGCTTGATCGCAGAGTGGTACCACTCGCGGTGGCCCAGGCGGGATGAGACATGACCGTCGCGCGGTCGGATGGTCGACAGAGTGGGGCGCTCTTACAAGGCGGGCAATCGGGCACTCCGAAGAGGCAACTTGTCATTTGGTGCCCCGATTGGCCAGTAGTTGCAGCGGCGACACAGCTGGGCTTGAGCTTGCAGTTGCCGCTCGCCGTCTTCGATCACGGTGAGGTGTTCGCCTGCTCGACTATGGCCAGGGTCGAAGGTGTCCGTCGTGGCATGCGACGCCGTGACGCGTCCGCACGCTGCCCTGAGTTGACCGTTCTGGAGCGAAACACCGCGAGCGAGATCCGGGGCTTCGAGGATGTGTTGTCGGCGATCGAGGAGATTTCGGCAGGCGTGGCACCGGTACGACCCGGACTGTGCGCACTTCGCGTGCCCAGCCGCTTCTATGGTGGTGAAAAAGAGGCTGCCGCCGTAGTGGCTGAGCATCTGGTGGGTGCCGGGGTCTGGGATTTCCGGATTGGGATTGCGGACGGCATCTTCGCCGCAGAGCATGCGGCGCGCCGGGCAGCACCTCAGGATTGCTGGATCATCGCCCCAGGTGGCTCGGCCGCATTCCTCGCAGTCTTGCCGATCGGTGTCTTGGAGAACGCCGAACTGGTCACCCTGCTGCGCCGGCTGGGTATTCGCAGTCTGGGAGATTTTGCCGCATTGGCCGTCCGTGATGTGCTCACTCGCTTCGGTCGGGAAGGCGCGTTACTCCATCACCTGGCGCGCGGACTAGACAACCAGCCAGTCGTCTCCCGACGGCCACCTCTCGATATGGACCAGCGGGTGTCGTTCACTCCTGCGCTGGAGACGGTCGAACCGATCGTGTTCAGCACTCGGCGGACCGCCGAAAGGCTGGTTGCTGAGCTTGCCCACCACGGCCTGGTCTGCACCGAGGTTCGCATTGAGGTGGTAACCGAGGGCGGCTGGACCGGATCTCGGGTCTGGGCGCACTCGCGCTGGTTCGCGGCCAGCGACCTGATCGATCGGATCTACTGGCAGCTGCAAGGTGATCCCGCCCCAGAGCCGGTATGCGAATTACGGCTGCTTCCTGAGTCGGTTGAATCACTGGCTGATCATGGTGAAGGCCTGTGGGGGAGCGCGCTCAACGAACATGTCGAGCGAGGAATCGCTCGACTGCAGGGCATGCTCGGCCCTGAGGAAGTATTGGCTCCCTCCCTGCAAGGTGGGCGCAGTCCGCGGGATCGTCAGTTGCTTAGTCCCTGGGGCGAGCGGCGACCGTCGCAACGCAATCCACAGCTGCCGTGGCCAGGCGCCATCCCGCCGCCGGCTCCGGCTCGGGTCTTCTCCACTCCTGTGCCGACGGTCGTGCTGAGTGCGGACCGCAGGCCGGTGAAAGTCACGAGTCGCGGGTTGATGACCGCTGCACCGGCATTTGTCAGCGTCGGGGAGGAGTCCGAGCTGATGCCGGTCGATGCATGGGCAGGTCCTTGGCCAGTTGATGAGCTGTGGTGGGATCCAGCGCAGGCACGTCAGGTTGCCAGATTCCAAGTCACCGGTGTCGACGGCAGCGCCTGGTTGCTGATCGTGGAAAACGATCAGTGGTGGACCGAGGCCCGCTATGACTGAGTTGAATTGCTCGCTCCGCTCGCGGCAGATCGCGCTCGAAACCCGATGGTGTCGTCGTCGCTCGCAGACGAAAAGCGTGTCCGCTCGCTCCTCCTCCATCCATCGGCGCGCGATCTGGGTTTGCGACGGCTCTGAGAGCGAGCAGAAAGGCCAAAAAATTGGGCTGGAATAATCCACCGATCTCCTGGCGAGAACTGGAGCGCCGGATGTCTGGGCGGCCCATGCCAGACAACTCCGCGGACAATCCAGAAGGCGACAGTGCCCCCGGTTACTCGCACAAACGGCCCGCGTACCAGCCCGACGAGCAGCTGGTCAAGCGGCCAACCGATCCGGTAGTGCCGTACGCGGAGTTGCACTGTCACAGCAACTTCAGCTTCCTGGACGGGGTGAGCGATCCAGAGGAATTGATCGAGGAGGCAGTTCGACTCGGGCTGGATGCGCTGGCGATCACCGATCACGACGGCTTCTACGCGGCTTCCCGCATCGCAGAGGCGGCACTCGCGTACGACCTCCGCACTCTCTACGGCGCCGAGCTGTCCCTTGGACTCAGCATGCCTCAGAACGGGGTAGCCGACCCCGAAGGCCAACATCTCCTGGTGCTCGCTCGAGGTGTCGAGGGCTACCACCGGCTCGCCGGGGCCATCACCGAAGCCCAACTGAGAGGCGATGAGAAGGGACGTCCCAGCTATCTGGAGGAGCAGTTGGCTGCGCAGTCGAGCGGCCACTGGATGATCTTGACCGGCTGCCGCAAGGGTGCCGTGCGGCAGGCGCTGATCACTTCCGGTCTGGCAGCGGCAGCGGCTGAGCTGGACCGGCTGACGGCACAGTTCGGCCGTGATCATGTGGTGGTCGAGCTGATCGATCATGGATTGCCGACCGACTCCGATCTCAACGACGCTCTGGTCAGCTTGGCCCATGATCACAAGTTGCCGACGGTGGCCACTAACAACGTGCACTTCGCGACACCTGACGGTGGTCGTCTGGGTGCCGCGCTGGCTGCTGTACGCGCACGCAGAAGCCTGGCCGATATGGATGGCTGGCTGTCCGGACCCGGTGCGCATCTGCGGTCGGGGGCGGAGATGGCACAGATCTTCGCGCGCTATCCCGGTGCTGTGGCGCGGACTGTCGAGATTGCCGACCAGTGCGCTTTCAACCTGAGGTTGGCCAAGCCGCGGCTCCCCAAATTGGATGTGCCAGAGGGTGAAACACCGATCAGCTGGTTGCGGGAGCTGACCCGCCAAGGTGCGGACGAGCGCTACGCGCACATCCGAGACGAAGCAGAGGAGCGGCTACGCAAAGAGCTGGCAGTGATCGAAGAGAAGGATTTCCCTGGCTACTTCCTGATCGTGCACGACATGGTGAAGTTCGCGCGCGACAAAAGGATCCTCTGCCAGGGAAGGGGGTCAGCGGCCAATTCGGTTGTCTGCTACGTGCTCGGCATCACCGCCGTCGACCCCATCGCCTTCAAGCTGCCCTTCGAGCGCTTCCTGTCCGCCACCCGAGATGAAGAGCCGGACATCGACGTCGACTTTGACTCTGACCGGCGCGAGGAGGTGATCCAGGAGGTGTATCGCCGCTATGGGCGTCGCAACGCGGCCCAGGTGGCCAACGTGATCAGCTATCGGCCGAGGTCTGCGGTTCGCGACATGGCGAAGGCACTCGGCTACTCCACCGGCCAACAGGACGCTTGGTCCAAGCAGATCGATTCCTGGGGGACGCTCCCGATCAGTGAGACTGATCGCGGGAACCCAGCGACCGTCAGCCCCAGCGTGGTGCTGGACCACCAGATTCCGGATCAAGTTGTGGATCTGGCTGAGCAGCTGTTGAAAGCGCCACGCCACCTCGGCATTCACTCCGGCGGCATGGTGCTGACTGAGCGGCCAGTAGGAGAAGTCTGTCCGATCGAGCGTGGCCGGATGGACAACCGGACCGTGCTGCAGTGGGACAAGGACAGCTGCGCGTGGATGGGATTGGTGAAGTTCGACTTCCTTGGCCTGGGCATTCTGGCCGCCATCCAGTACACCTTCGATCTGGTGGCGGCGCGGGTGGGGGAGCGCTGGACGCTGGACAGCATGCCCAAAGAGGAGGCTGGGGTCTACGACATGTTGTGTCGTGCCGACTCGATTGGTGTCTTTCAGGTCGAGAGCCGGGCTCAAGTCGGCACCCTGCCGCGCCTGCTGCCTCGCCGGTTTTATGACCTGGTGATCGAGGTGGCGCTGATTCGTCCTGGACCGATCCAGGGTGGGGCCGTGCATCCCTACATTCGACGGGCTACCGGCCGGGAAGAGGTCACGTACCTGCATCCGGCGCTGGAGCCGGTGCTGGAGCGGACCAAGGGTGTGCCGTTGTTCCAGGAGCAGCTGATGCAGATCGCGATGGCAGTCGGCGGCTGCACCGGCGATGACGCCGACCTGCTCCGTCGGGCCATGGGTTCCAAGCGAGGCGTGGAGAAGATCGAACGGCTCAAGGACAAGCTCTATGCGGGGATGGCATCCAATGGGATTACCGGTGCCTTAGCTGACGACATCTACAGCCGAATCCAGGCCTTTGCCAACTTTGGGTTTGCCGAGAGCCATGCCATCAGCTTTGCCCTGCTCGTCTACGCCTCCTCCTGGCTCAAGCTGCACTATCCAGGAGCCTTTCTGGCCGGGTTGCTGAGGGCACAGCCGATGGGCTTTTACTCCCCGCAGTCGTTGGTCGCTGATGCGCGTCGGCACGGCGTAGCGATACTGCGTCCCGACATCATGCAGTCCGAGGTTGATGCCGATCTTGAACCGGTCAATCCCCAGTGCAGCGGCCCAACAGGTCTTGACAGCTGTTTGCAGCGTGTTCAACTCGCGGTAGGACCCTTCGTACGGTCTGCTCCTGATCGAACGCTCGAACATCGCCGTGACGGTAACTTCGCGATCCGGCTGGGGCTCACTGAAGTACAAGGCATCGGCCGCGAGATGGCCGAGCGGATTGTCCTGGAGCGCCGGAGGGAGGCGTTCTCCGATATCAATGACGTGATACGCCGGGCAGGGCTCACGGTGCCGCAGGCCGAAGCCCTGGCCACGGCTGGAGCCTTCGACTGCTTTGGACTGTCCCGTCGGCAGGCGCTCTGGAATGCCGGATATGCGGACAACGACCAAACCCTGCCGGGCTCGGCCATCGACGCCACCCCGCCCGTCTTGCCGGGGATGAGTGAGGTGGAGCTGACTTTGGCTGACTTGTGGGCCACGCGGATTTCCCCGGATGATCATCCGGTGCAGCACCTACGTCCGGTGCTCGATGATCATGATGTGGTGCCGATTGGTCAGCTTGGTGCCAGGTATGCGGAACGTCGGGTGCAGGTAGCCGGGATGGTGACCCACCGGCAGCGTCCTTCGACGGCAGGCGGTGTCACCTTCCTCAATCTTGAGGACGAGACCGGCATGCTCAACGTGGTCTGTTCCACCGAGCTTTGGAGGCGTTTTGGCAGAGTCGGCCGCAATGCCTCGGGGATGATCATTCGTGGCAGGGGGGAGCACAACGACGGAGTGACCAACCTGGTCGCCGAACGGCTGCAGCCGTTGAGCTCGGTCTATCCCGAGGCCAGGGGCATTCTGCCGTCCCGGCACCGGTCCCGTGACTTCCGTTAAGAACCTTGAGTCGGGTACGGGTTCTGCGGCTGATACGGGTTGTCAGGAGACGGAGTTACCGGGATCGGGTCGTACTTCGCTCCAGCTGGTGAGCTCGGCAACAATGCGAAGATCATGATGATCAGGCTTCCCAGGTAGGGGAGGAGAAACAGCAGTGCGACCAGCCCGCTGTATCCAGCGTCATGTAGCCGACGGACGGTCACTGCCAGCGTGGGCAGCAGAATTCCGAGAAAGAAAACCGTGAACAAAATGAGCAGCGGCATAGCGAGCAATCCCGGAGTCCGACCTCCGTCACGCGAGGTAGCCATGCCGGTGGCAAATGTCACCAGACCGAGCACGAGGTAGGTGACGAAGGTGAACAGCGTCCACCACCAGTACTCGCTGCGACTGGCGCGACCAGTGAACGTCGCGTACTTCTTGAAGCCCCGCTTGACAGCAGCAACGAAACCGATGCCGTAATGCGGCAAGTCGAGGGGCGGCGACGACGACAGTTGAGCCGTGCCTGAGGGGTAGGGCTGATAGCTCACGACGGGCTGTTCCTTCCAAGGCGGGTGTGTGACCGAGCTTTGAGTTCGGAGCATGCGGACAGACGCTAGCGAACAAGTTATCCGTCGACGAGGCCATCCAGACGCGATGATGAACATATGCCAGACCGCCCTGAGGGACTTCGCCTGACGTTTGAGGACGACTTCGACGCCACCGAACTGGACCGAGACGTATGGCTGCCTCATTACTTACCGGCGTGGAGCTCGCGAGCTGAGACGGTGGCGACCTACGCCATCCGCGACTCGTGCCTCCACTTGACTATCCCTCCCAGCCAGGGACTTTGGTGCGCCGGTGACCATGGTTCTCCCCTCAGGGTGTCGGGAATTCAGTCCGGCAACTTCTCCGGACCAGTCGGGAGTACGACAGGCCAGCAG
>DATEWO010000281.1:0-4546 GCA_035257925.1 Propionibacteriaceae bacterium
TGCGGCACATCGGCTGCGGTCATTGGAGGGATCGCCGACGCTACGGATCGACTCCCCGGCCGCCTTCTTCACCGAGGCCGAGGCGGAGTATCCGGACGCGCCCGTTTGGCGTGGCGAGATGTATCTGGAGCTTCACCGCGGGACCTACACCAGCCAGGCTCGGACCAAGCAGGGCAACCGCCGCAGTGAACACTTGCTGCGAGAGGCCGAGCTCTGGAGCGCCACAGCCACGTTACGGGTCGGCAATCCTTACCCGGCCGCCGAACTGAAGCAGCTGTGGGAGCTCGTCCTCCTCCAGCAGTTCCACGACATCCTGCCGGGCAGTTCCATCGCGTGGGTACACGCCGACGCCGAGCGCAACTATGCAGCCATCGCGGAGCGGTCGGAGAAGATCATTGACGAAGCCGTCCGGGCACTGGTAGGCGAGGGAGAGCGTCTACTGGCGGTGAACGCCGCCCCGCATGCCAGGGCCGGCGTTCCCGCACTCGGCATCGGGCGTCCCATCACCGGAGACCGTGAGGTGGAAGCTGAGGAAGGCGACGGCGGCTTCACCTTGGACAACGGACTCCTTCGAGCCGTGATCACTTCGGCTGGACAGCTCGCCTCGCTCGTCGACGCCGCCACCGGCCGGGATGCCATCGCCCCGGGTGACATAGGCAACCGGCTGCAGCTGCACCGGGACATCCCCAACGCATGGGACGCCTGGGATGTTGACGAGCATTACCGCCGCACCGTGCAGGAGATCGACGGGGTCGAGGAGATCCGGCTGGAGAGCAAGCCTGAGGAGGCGGCAGTTGTTGTCGTGCGGTCCTTCGGAGCGTCACGGATCGAACAGCGGCTGGCGCTAGCGGCCGGGTCACCGTCGCTGGAGATCACGAACACCATCGACTGGCATGAGCGGCAGAAGCTTCTCAAGCTCGGCTTCGAGCTGGATGTGCACGCGGACCGCTCGGCGGCGGAGATCCAGTTCGGGCACGTTTTCCGTCCGACCCACACCAACACCTCCTGGGACTTCGCGCGATTCGAGATCTGTGGGCATCGGTTCCTGTATCTCGGCGAGCCCGGCTACGGCGTGGCGGTCACCAACGACTCGACGTACGGCCACGACGTCAGCAGGCGCACGCGTACGGACGGCGGCACGACCACGACCGTACGAGAGTCGCTGCTGCGGGCGCCGCTGTATCCCGACCCGAATGCCGACCAGGGACGGCATGTGCTGCGGACGACCGTACGGCCCGGTGCCGACATAGCCCAAGCAGTCGAGGAGGGCTACCGGACGAACTTGCCGCTGCGATACGTGGCCGGCCACCATCCGGTGGCGCCGCTCGTCACGGTCAGCAACCCCGCCGTCGTGGTGGAAGCCGTCAAGCTGGCCGAGGACGGCAGCGGCGACCTGGTGGTCCGGCTTTACGAGTCGCTGGGCGGCAGGGCGCGGGCCACGGTCACCGCCGCCGCGGAGGTTGGCTCGGTGGACACGACGGATCTGCTGGAGCGGCCTTTGCCCGAGGGTGCCGCCAGCGAGGGTCCGTCTATCGACCTCGAGCTGAGGCCGTTCCAGCTGGTCACATTGCGCTTCCGCTGCTGAGAAACTGGCGTTATTTGCGACAAAGCTCGACCATTCGCCGGGCACGTCGTCCCCGTAGAAGACCGCCTCAATCGGGCAAACCGGCTCGCATGCTCACAGTCGACGCATCATCGGAGTGGATATACAACGCCCGATCACCCTCATCGATGGAGTCGACCTGGCACTCTTCGACACAGGCCCAGTCCGCTCCGTCGATGCACGGCTCCGCAGTCAAGTAGGCCATCGCTCCTCCGGACGCGCAGCGGCGGTTACTACTCCTTCCCTGCCTTGCTTGCCGCTACGTCCTTGGTGGCGGCAAAAGCCGCGACACATCTCGGATCCGTTTCACTTCCACCAAAGATCACAGCAACGCCGCCGAGCAGCGAGACGACGCACCTCCAAGATCAGCAAGGTGCTGACTATGTCCCGAGACACCTGCTAACTATGTCGTGCAACCAGTCCCCTTGGCTCCACCCCTGGTCGGCTCATGCGCGACGTTCGCCATGGTGGGTCGCCGAAGTAGTCGTTATGCGCGAAAGTGCTCGGTGGCCACCTCGAGGTGTCAGCCTTCGTCCGACCGAGGTCGCGGAGCGCTGCTCCCAAGGCGCTCCCGGTCACCCCTGGTTCTTGGCTCCGAGCAGCTGGTCGATTGCCTGGTACGCGTACTCGACGTCGGGCTCCACACCCGTGAAGATGCGGAACGCCTCCACGGCCTGCTCCACCGCCATGCCGACCCCGGTGAGGGTGCGGCACCCGGCGGCCTTGCCGTCGAGGATCAACTGCGTCTCGACGGGCAGATACACGCAATCTGCGGCCCACATGGCCGACCGAAGGAGGCCAGCCGGAACGCACGAACCGGCCGTGTGTCCCGTCATGCCGATGGTGGTGGCGTTGATTACGCCATCCGCTTCTGCCATGGTCGCCTCGAGGTCGGTCCCGGGAACCGCGCGGCCCGGGCCGAAGAGGCGGTCCATCCTCTCGACAAGGGCATCGAGGCGGCCCCTGTCCACGTCGAAAACCGTCAGCTTTCCGGCACCCGCGTCCAGCATGCCGTAGGCGACGGCGGAGCCGGCGCCACCGGCGCCCATCAAGACGATGTGGTCGGATTTCGCATTAGTGAGGTTTCGCTTGAATGAGTAGACGAAACCGCACCAGTCGGTGTTGTGGCCCACGGACTTGCCGTCTCGGAAGACCACCGTGTTGACGGCCTGCAGCGTGGTAGCGCGGTCAGACAGCTCGTCCAGCAGCGGGATGACGCTCTGCTTGCACGGCGCAGTGATGTTGAGGCCGGTGAATCCGAGCCTGCGGGCCCACGCCAGAATGTCCGCGAGATCCTCCGGGCCGACGTCCAGCACGGCCAAATCGATTGGACGGTAGACCACCCCGATGCCCATGGCCCGGCCGATCATCTCCTGGATAGGTGGGGTGAGCGACGCGATGATGCTCTCGCCGACGAGCCCCAGCATGTGGGTGACTGGCTTGACGCCCTCGAACATGGCCCTTCTCCTTGAATCGCACGTGGGTTGGAGGAGAATCAACGGGCTGCGGCCGCAGACTCGTCTGGGAAGACAACATCGGCGTCGATGACGGCCCTCGCATGCCGCAGACATCGAGTCGCGTACTCCGTGGCGCCGAGCACGCGCAGGCGCTCCAGGTGGGGTTGCTCGATGGCGAGAACGATGTCGTCCGGCAGGCGACTCATCAGCTCGGGGATGGCGGCGTCGCCCTCACCCACGTAGAGGCGACGCTCCCGCACCTCGATGCGCAGCTCCTCGATGTCCGCCGGCGCCTGACTCGGGAGGTCGCACAGGTGCAACATCGGGAGCCATTCGCGGGGCAGCGCCGCCACCGCGTCCAGTGGAGCACCCGAGCGCTGCCAGTGGTACACATCGATCAGGATGCCCAGATTGGGTGCTCCGACCTGACGCACCAACTCAGCCAGCTTGTCCAGGGTCTTCACGCTGGACAAGAGAACGAACTCGGCCACGACCCGGAGCCCGTACCGGCCGGCCAACTCGGCGATGCGGGCAAGCCCGTCGACCTGCCGTGCCGGATCATCCGTCCACACGCTCGTGAGTACGACGCGCGCGCCGAGCGCAGCACCGACGTCGAAGGCAGCGGCGTAGTTGTCGTAGTCGATGTCGTCCAGCACGCGCGCGAGCTCGATGTCCCAGACCTCGATGCCGGTCTCGTCCAGCGCCGTACGGCAGTCGGCGAGGAGCCGTGCGTCATGGGTGAGGTCGAGGTGCGGCTCGCTGGGCAGTCCCATGGCAATGACCCGCAGACCCACGTAGTCGTACCCCGCTCGTGCGGCCACATAGATCTGCGCCGATGGTTCCAGGCGGCCTACCGTGAGGTAGCCGAGCGAGTACTTGCGTGCCACGGTGTCTCCCTTAGTCGGTACTGGCGTGGCCCTTGACAAATTGGGTCAGGGCGCCCCCGATTCGATAGTGGCGTGGCCCTTGACACCCTCCGGGCTGTAGATGTCGAGGATGTTCCAGTGGCCCGTGGTAGGCGTCGGGATGTTGCGCATCGGCACGTCGATGAGGAACGGCTCGTTTGCGGACAGCGCCTCGGCCAGGACCGGAGCGAACTTGTCGGCGCTCTCCACTCGCTTGCCCTCGATGCCGTAGGCCTGGGCGACCGCCGCGTAATCGATCCACATGTCGTCGCCTCCCTCGACATTAAAGAGGGTGCCGTACGATAATCCGCGCTCCGGTGGCCGGGTTGCTCCAAGTCGACTCGGCCTGCTTTCCAGAAGTCGATCTCGTCCAGAAGTGAGCAACCATGACGTCGGTACTCGTCCTGAATGGCCCCAACCTCAACTTGCTAGGCACTCGCAAGCCTGAGGTTTACGGCACGACGACGCTCGCGGACGTTGAGGAACTATGCCGCCAAGAGGCCGGCAAATTAGGTCTTGAAGTGGTGTGTCGACAGTCAAACCATGAAGGCCAGCTCATCGACTGGATTCACGAGACGGGT
>DATEWO010000282.1:0-9414 GCA_035257925.1 Propionibacteriaceae bacterium
TGCCGCTGGAGCATTGGCGGTCACGGTCCAAGGAGCCAGCACAAGCCTGCCGACGGCAGCGGCGGTTGATGCCTTCCTGGCCGCGCACGCTGTCTAGCGGGGTGGTGCTGAGGGTGTGCCGCTATTGGGCGGGGTTTTAACGGTGATCGTCTTTTCCTTGGTTTCGGGCTTGACCGGCGCTGGCCGGTCTGCAGCCTCCACCGAGCCCCACAGCTTGGACCACCAGGCATCCTGCGCAGACTCATCCGGCACTGTCTCCGCGGTGATCTTTGCTCCGCCTCCGAGCGGCTTGCCGTCGGGGCCCACGACGGCAAAGCCGGTCTCCCCCGGCACCACCCAACCCAGCCTTTCCCTGGCCTGGGTCCTCACATAGGTTTCATCGCCCCAGCGGGCCAATTCGCCCTGTAGTTCACGAATCCGCTGTTGACGGTCAGCGATCTCCGCGTTGGTCGAAGCGATCTCGTGGGCCTGGGCGAAGTAGATGCGCAACGATGTGGCATAGGAGATCGTCAAGATCAGTAGCACGACAGCGAGCGCGATGGCGCGGGTGGTCAGGCTGGATCCGCGCCGCAACAACGGAGCAGTGGGTACATCTGGTGCTTCTGGCTTCGACGTACGCGCCGAGGAGGACGGCTTGCGTACCTGGCTACGGGCTCGCGTTTTTCCCCGCCCCGGGCCTGCGCCCGGGCGGGAGGTCGGCCGCGGACCGGATGGCACCGCTTCAGGCCTTGAACCTCGGGAAGGCCGACGCGCCGGCGTAGCGGGCTGCGTCGTCGAGATCCTCTTCGATCCGCAACAGCTGGTTGTACTTGGCAACCCGGTCGGTACGCGCCGGAGCGCCAGATTTGATCTGACCGCAGTTGGTCGCCACCGCGAGATCAGCGATCGTGGTGTCCTCGGTCTCGCCGGAACGATGGCTCATCATGCACCGGAAGCCGGCTCGGTGTGCCAGATCAACTGCATCGAGAGTCTCGGTCAGCGAGCCGATCTGGTTGACCTTCACCAGTAGAGCACTGGCCGCCTTCTCTTCGATGCCACGCTGCAACCGGGTCACGTTGGTGACGAACAAGTCATCTCCGACGACCTGGACCTTTTCGCCGATCTTGGATACCAACCTGCTCCAGCCAGCCCAGTCGTCTTCGGCCAACGGGTCTTCGATCGACACGATTGGGAACTCGGCGATCCATTGCTCGTAGATGGCGGTCATCTCATCAGCGGATCGCGCCTGGCTCTCGAAGGTGTAGGTCCCGACGTCGAAGAACTCGGTGCTGGCGACATCGAGAGCCAGCGCGATGTCACTGCCCAGCGTGAGACCTGCCGACTGTACTGCCGTTGAGATCAGCTCAAGTGCGGCAACGTTGGCCGGCAGGCTGGGCGCGAAGCCACCCTCGTCGCCGAGGCCGGTCGCCAGTCCCTGCCTTTTCAGCACCGACTTGAGAGAGTGGTAGACGGTTGCACCCATTTCTACGGCGTCTCGGAAAGTCGCGGCGCCGATCGGAGCGATCATGAACTCCTGCACGTCGACGTCGGAGTCGGCATGTGCCCCGCCGTTGAGGATATTCATCATGGGTACCGGCAGCAGGTGGGCGTTGGGACCGCCGACGTAGCGGTAGAGAGGCAGATCGGCGGAGTGCGCAGCTGCATGCGCCACAGCCAGCGAGACACCGAGGATGGCGTTTGCGCCGATCTTGGACTTGTTGTCCGTACCGTCGAGGTCCAGCATTGCCTGGTCCACCAGCCGCTGTTCGCTGGCCTCGTACCCGATGAGCTCGGGACCGAGCTGGTCGATCACGCCCAATACGGCCTTGCTGACGCCTTTCCCTCCATAGCGAGCCTCACCATCACGAAGCTCAACCGCTTCGAAGGCACCGGTCGAGGCTCCTGAGGGAACCGCGGCCCGGCCTTCCGAGCCGTCGTCCAGAATGACTTCGACCTCGACGGTCGGGTTGCCGCGGGAATCCAGAATTTCTCTTGCGCCTATGAACTCGATACTCGCCACGAGCGTCGCCTTTCCGATGCTGTCCCGAATCGCCGACAATTCGTCTCTGACGAATAGGGCATCCGGGCACAAGAGACCGATGATTGCCTCAGCCTATCGGCGCATCAGCGCTCAGAGGATGGCGCCGCACGCGGGAATAGCAGAATCGTCCGGTGCGGCCGAGCCCGTCGAAGCCCCATGGTCGTGCCCTCGACAGTTGAGGGCAGATACCTGCGGCTCAGAGGAAAAGCACTATTTCCGCTTCCGGGGCGTCCTTGCGTATACCCAGTTCACCCCGACGATGCCAGCCCAGGAGACGGCAACTCCGATGATGCTGGGATCGACCTCGCTGGCGCTGATTGCTGTGATCGGGACACCCATGACCATCGAGACGATAGCCAGCGCAAGCTGCCGGCCTCGGCCGCTCTGCTCGGCCGCCTGTGCCTGTTTGGCCAGCTCAGCCTCCTGCCGAAGCTCTGCGGCGCGGGCTTCCGCAAGATCCTCTACCCGTTCGGCCAGGTTCGCAGCGACAAACTCGGTGTATTCGGGTCCAAGTTCCATTCGCGCAGCGAAGGCAGCCTCCGCATCCCGCCGCAACTCCTCGCTGGGCTTGTGCGCGCGCCGATACTGCGGCTGCACCGGATAGGGCGCTGCGGGACTCAACGGGTATGGCTGGGCTTGCGGATTCTGTGCCGAATAGTTCTGCGGCGGGTAGTTCTGAGGGGGCTGGTTTTGGGGCGGGTAGTTCTGAGGGGGCTGGTTCTGCGGCGGGTAATTCTGCGGAGGGTAGTTCTGGGGCGGATGCCCCTGGGGGGCCGGCCGTTGCTGCGGAGGCTCGGACATGTGCACAGAATAGGCGACGGCTGCTAAGCCGGAGCTGCATCGTGTGGCGCCGACTCAGCATCCCGAACCCGGGCTTCCAAACCACGTACGGCATCGCGCAGCGCCTGCTCGGGGTCGATCCCAGCCGCCTGAGCGCGCGCTGCCAGGGTCAGGATCTGCGCACCGACTTCCTCAGCTGTGGTCGGCTCGTCGGGTAGCAGGAGCTCCACGCGCCGGGATCGCGCCTTGCTAATGATCTTGTTTGCCCGGGCGAGAGCGGAAAGCTGCTGCTCTGGAATGCCCTGCAGCGCAGAGGTACGCCCCTTCTCAGCCGCCTTGCGCTGTTCCCAGGTGTAATGCAGGTCGACCGGCACCGCAGCGGTCGCGAAGACATAGGGATGCCTGGAGATGAGCTTGTCAGCGATATCCCGGGCCACCTCCTCCATCGTGAAGCCGTGCACCTCTTCGCTGGCGATCTGGGCGTGAAAGATCACCTGGAGCAGCAGGTCACCCAGCTCCTCTCGAAGATGATCTTGATCTCCACTCTCAATCGCCTCCACCGTTTCGGCGGTCTCCTCGATGAGGTACTGCACCAGCGAACGATGGGTTTGCTGCGCGTCCCACGGGCATTCCTGGCGCAGCCGCGCCATCACTGAGATCAGTCGCTCAAGCTCGGGTAGCGACACTATGGCGTCTGAGTGGGCGCTGGCTCGGCCAAGGACGCCGACTGATCGGTGATGATCGTCTTCTGCTGGGGATCCAGTACACCGAAGCGGGGGTTGAGCGTGACTTGCTGTTCACTGACGGCGGCCAGGTAGGCCTCACTGCCGATCTTGCCCGAAACAATTTGCTGGTCGGCCAGGTCGTAGGCAACCGGTCGACCTTGAGGCACTTTGAGCAGACCGGCGAGGTTACTGTTCTTGATCAACGCGTCGCGCTCGCCGTCGGTGATCGTGATCTTGTTAGCAGCAGCGACCTTCTCGGCGATGAGCCCATGGATCATAGCGTTGACGACGGCTGCACTGGACACCCTTTCTCCCTCTTGCAAGATGCTGGACACTCCGTCAACGGCGTCGTCCAGCTGCTGCTGGGTGATCCTCGAGGTACCCACGTACGCCACAACACTGGGGTCCGCCTGGGCACACCCGCCCGCCAACAGAGTGACTGCGACAACGCCGGCGAGAACGGTAGCGCGTACAGCGCTCAGCCCACGGTGAGCCAGTAACCTCATTGACCTGCCCTCAAGAACCTAACTTCTTCCTGCTCGCATCGCGCTGCAGGAACGACTACCGCAGGAGATCCTACGCGTTTGATTGCTCCGCTCGCTGTGTCCAATGGCTCGCTCCGCTCGCAGCGCGGTAAGCAGACAGCTCAGACGCTGGGTCATCGGGTCGTGGAGCTCACGAGTTTTCGAAGATCTGGCTGATCACCTCAGTGGCCCAGCGCAGCAGATCGATGTCCTTCAGCGACTCGCCCGGGTCGTCGGCGCTCGTGGGACGCGGCAGGAGCACAGAGCCAGCAGTGTCCTTGACCACGCTGCCCGGATAGAGCCGCTGCAGCCGCAGCACGCGCGACTCGAGGAGGTGGGCGGGACCGAAACGGATGAACCGACCCTGGCCGACGATCTCCGTCAGTCCGGCCGACCGGGCGAGCAGCCGGAACCTCGCTACCTCGATGAGATTGAGCACCTCCGGTGGCGGCGTCCCGTAGCGGTCGTGGAGCTCGGCGTCGACGGCCTTGACATCGGCCTCGCTACGAACCTCGGCCAGCCGCTTGTACATCTCCAGCCGCAGCCGCTCGGACTCGATGTAGTCGGTTGGCAGGTGCGCGTCGACGGGTAGCTCGATCCGCACTTCGGGTTCCGGCTGGGTCTCCTGACCTCGATACTCCGCAACCGCCTCGCCTACCAGCTGAATGTAGAGATCGAAACCGACATCGGCGATATGACCAGACTGCGCGCCGCCGAGCAGGTTGCCGGCGCCGCGAAGCTCCAGATCCTTCATCGCGATGGCCATGCTGGAACCAAGATCGCTGTGTGTTGCAATCGTGGTGATCCGGTCATAGGCGGTCTCGCTGAGTGGCTTCTCCGGTGGATAGAGGAAGTAGGCGTAGCCGCGTTCCCGTCCCCGGCCGACCCGGCCGCGTAGCTGGTGTAGCTGCGACAGTCCGAGCAGGTCGGAACGTTCGATCAGCAGCGTGTTGGCGGTCGAAATGTCCAGCCCCGCCTCGACGATCGTGGTACAGACCAGCACGTCAGCGCGGCGCTCCCAGAAATCGATCATGACCTGTTCCAGGCGATGTTCGCTCATTTGCCCGTGGGCGGTCACCACTCGCGCCTCCGGTACCAGCTCCGCGATCCGGCGGGCGGCCTTGTCGATGCTCTGCACCCGGTTGTGTACGTAGAACACCTGTCCTTCGCGGAGTAGCTCGCGCCGGATCGCGGCAGTCACCTGAGCCTCGTCGTACGGTCCGGCGAAGGTGAGCACGGGGTGGCGCTCTTCAGGCGGGGTCGCGATGGTGCTCATCTCGCGAATGCCAGTGATCGCCATCTCCAGAGTTCGCGGAATCGGAGTGGCTGACATGGCGAGGACGTCGACATGGGTGCGCATGCGCTTGAGCTGTTCCTTGTGTTCGACACCGAAGCGTTGCTCCTCGTCGATCACCACGAGGCCCAAGTCCTTGAAGGTGACCTCGCCCGACAGCAGCCGGTGAGTACCGACTACGACATCGACCCGCCCCTCGGCGAGACCCTCGATGGTTGCTCGTGCCTCAGCCTCAGAGGCGAACCGGCTGAGCGGTGCGACGTTGACCGGGAAGCCTGCATAGCGGTCGGCGAACGTGGCGTAGTGCTGCTGCACCAGCAAAGTCGTGGGCACCAGAATGGCCACCTGCTTGCCGTCCTGCACTGCCTTGAACGCGGCACGTACCGCGATCTCGGTCTTGCCGTAGCCGACATCCCCACAGATCAGCCGATCCATTGGCACGATCTGTTCCATGTCCCGCTTCACGTCATCGATCGCTCCCAGCTGATCCGGGGTCTCAACGAAGGCGAATGCGTCCTCCAACTCCCGTTGCCAGGTCGTATCCGGAGAGAACGCGTGACCGCGGGTCGCCTGCCGGGCCGCATAAAGCTTGATCAATTCAGCGGCGATCTCGCGAACCGCTCTACGGGCACGACCCTTGCGCTTGGCCCAGTCTGTGCCGCCCAGTCGGTCCAGGGTCGGGTTTTCACCGCCGACGTAGCGGGTCACCTGATCGAGGGCGTCCATCGGGACGTAGAGCCGATCCCCCGGCTGGCCGCGCCTTGACGGCGCATATTCGATCACCAAGTACTCCCGGGTGGCGCCGGCCACGGTGCGTTGCATCATCTCGACATAACGACCCACCCCGTGCTGGCTGTGCACCACAGGATCGCCTGAAATGAGCTCAAGCGGGTCGATCTGATTCTTGCGACGCGTTGGCAGCTTCCGGCTGGCCCGGTCAGCGGCCCGCTGGCCGGAAAGATCAGTTGCGGTGAAGACCGCAAGCCGGATCTCATCGGCCACGAAACCGTGGTTGAGCTGCCCGGTAACGACCGTGGCGAGCCCGATGGCGGGTGGTTCATCCAGCGCTGACACTTTGCGTAGCGGCACGGCATGTTCACTGAGCACTTCGACGATGCGATCCGCGGTACCCCTGCCTTCAGCCATCACGACGACCCGCCAGCCGTCACGGACCCGCTTAGTGATCTCGTTGACCGCCGCCTCGGTGTCGCCGCGATAGGTCTCGCCGACCTGGCCGCGCACCGTCAGCGACTCGACACCAGGCCCGCTGACCATCGCTGAGAGATCGATGATCTCCCCGTCCGCGGTCCGGATTGGGCCGGACTGCCCGTCGCCTGGATCAGTGTGATCGACCGGGCCAGCACTGAACGGTGACAGCGTCCACCACGCCATCCCACGGGCCAGCGCCGCGGCGCGGACCTCGGCAAGCGGCTGGTAGGCCGACGCACCAAGGTCTATCGGCGCCTTGCCTCCACCTGCCGCGGCCGCCCAGGACGCATGGAGGAACTCAGCGCTCGTCTTGACCAACTCAACCGCCCGGCCGCGCACCAGCTCGGGGTCGCAGATCAGTACGTGGGTGTCAATCGGCAGCAACTCGATCAGCAGCTCCATACCGTCCACCAGCACTGGCGACAATGCCTCCATGCCGTCCACCGGATGTCCCTGGGCGATCTTGTCCAGCATCTCGATCAGTTCGGGATGTCGATCGGCGAGAGCTGCTGCTCGGGCGCGTACGTCTTCGGTCAGCAGCAGCTCACGGCAGGGTGATGCCGTGATCTCGGTCAGCGCGACGTCACTGGATCGCTGGTCCGCAACGGAGAAGTAGTGAATCTCTTCGACCGTGTCGCCGAAGAAGTCCACGCGTACCGGATGCTCCTCAGTCGGCGGAAAGACGTCCAGGATGCCGCCGCGTACGGCGAACTCACCGCGCCGCTCGACCAGGTCGACGCGGGTGTACGCCGCAGCTACCAGAGCCTTCGCCAGGTCAGTGAAGTCGATCTCCTCGCCAACCGCCAGACGTATGGGTTTCAGGTTTCCAAGCCCCCTGACCTGCGGCTGCAGCACGCTGCGCACCGGTGCGACAACGATCCGGGGCGCAGGAAGATCACTATTGCCGGCCAGCCGTCGCAGCACCTCGAGCCGGCGACCGACCGTGTCGGAGCGCGGGCTCAACCGCTCGTGCGGCAACGTCTCCCATGCCGGGTAGTACGCCACGGCTTCCTCGCCCACCAGGGACTGGAGTGCAGCCGTCAACTCCTCTGCCTCGCGAAAGGTCGAGCTGACCAGCAGCACCGGACGCCCAGCACCACCGCGTAAGAGGGTCTCGCCTAGTGCAGCAGCGATCAGCGGCCGCATCGGGGCCGGCGCGGTCACATCCAGCACCGGCAGTCGCCGGGCACGTGCGTCGGCGATGGTCTCGATGACGGTGGGTTCGGTGCAGAAAAGGTCGACGAGTCCCTTGAGGGTCACCCAGAGAGATTACCGGCTGGCTACTGAGCGCGATGCGGCCAGCTTTTACCAATCAGCAGTCGCGTCAGTTGTTGAACGCACTTTGAGTTTTGTCGAGCCCGACCATAACCAGCGCCTCAACTGCATCTGCGGCCCGACCGATCTCGACCTCGACATCCTCGCGTGCACTGGCCGGGAAGTTGCTGAGCAGGTAATCTGCGGGGTCTTGGCGGCCCGGCGGACGGCCAACACCGATGCGCACTCGGAAGAAGTCGCCACTTCCGAGGGACTTGCGAATGGCCTTGAGCCCATTGTGACCGTTGTCGCCACCGCCGAACTTCACCCGCAGCTGGCCGGGGTCGATATCGAGCTCATCATGAATCACGATCATCTGGGCCGGTTCCAGCTTGTAGTAGGACAGCAACCGGGTGACCGCCCAGCCGGTCTCGTTCATGAAGGTACGCGACTTTGCCAGCACGAGCCGCGGTGCCTCGCCTCCCGGCGGTCCGATTCTGCCTTCGCCCACTTCGGCCCGGCAGCCGCGGAGGACGCTAAACCGCACACCCATACGGCGCGCCAGTTCGTCGGCGACGCGATAGCCGACGTTGTGTCGATGAGATGCGAAAGCCGGGCCAGGGTTACCGAGCCCGACGACCAGCCATGAGCTCATGGCAGACGCAGCTGCCAGCTAGGCGCTTTCGGACTCGGCCGGTGCCTCGTCCGTGGTCGGTTCGGCGGTTGCTGCCACCGTAGGCTCGATGCCTGCCTCCGCCTCGGCCTCGGCCAGTTCGGCCTCGAGGGCCTCAACAGTCGGTGCATTGGTGACATTGACGATCAAGGTCTCCGGATCGAGCTCAACCGTCGAACCTGCGGGAAGCTGCAGGTCACGCGCGAGAATCTGAGTACCAGGCGGCAGTCCCTCGACGGAAACAACGATCTGCTGCGGGATGTGCGTGGCTTCGGCCTCGATCGGGATGCTGTTGTGGTCGACCACGACCAGGGTTTCCGGACCGGCCTCGCCCTCGACCTGCACGGGCACGTCGACCGTGACCTTCTCGCCGCGCCGCACAATGACCAGATCGACGTGCTCGATCGTGTGCTTCAGGGGATCGCGCTGAACCTGTTTGGGCAGTGCTAGCTGGGAATTGCCGTTGACCTCGATTGACAGCAATGCGTTTGCCGTGCGCAGAGCGAGCAGGGTTTCGTGACCAGGCAGGGCAATGTGGATCGGCGCCGTGCCGTGGCCGTACAGCACGGCAGGTACCTTGTGCGCACGCCGGATCCGGCGGGCGGCGCCCTTGCCGAACTCCGTACGCAATTCGGCTGTGAGCTTTACCTCGGGCACGAACGAACTCCTCGGGACTGACGTTCAGTTATCTTGATCAACACTCCGCGGGGGACGCAGCTCGTTCGACCTAGTCGATCACGGTTCTGCGACCCTCGCCGAGGCAACCGCTCAACCTTAGCCGAGAAGGGCCAATAGTCGCCAACTTGCCCTGAAAACGCACCTCGAGCGCGCGTCAAACCCCCGTTTGAGCCCGTTTCAACGGCACTGGTGATGCGAAATCAGGGACGCGCGAGCAGACAGGCCAGATAACTACGCCTGACCATTGAAGAGGCTGG
>DATEWO010000283.1:0-2345 GCA_035257925.1 Propionibacteriaceae bacterium
CGACGGGTCGCTTGAGGCGTTTGAGCTTTCTGATCTGGATGAGGGAGAGGTTGGGGAGTTGCGGACCTATGAGTCGGAGTTGGCGATGCTGTTGAGTGAGGAGGATGTGACCTCGCTCGCGGCTGCGATTGAGCCTGGCAGTTCGGCCGGTGTGTTGGTGTGGGAGAACACCTGGGCTGCGCCGTTTGCCTCTGCTGTGCGCCGTTCGGGTGGTCAGCTGGTGGCTAGTGGCCGGATTCCCACCCAGGCGTTGCTCGCGGCCATCGAGGCCGGTGAGAACGAGGCAGCAGCACAACATGTGGTGGCCGAGAAGGCCGCCGGGCAGTCGTCGGCCACGGAAGGAGAGGGTTGATATGCCCCTCGCTAGAGGACGTATGGGTCGTGGCGGTGTGATTGGGCCCAGACCGGTGGCCCGGACCGCCGCGGTCGTTGGTACCGCTGCGGTGGTTGCCCATGGGGTCAACCGCCGCTCAGATAGGCGAGAAGACCGGCGCGATGACCGGGGAGATCGGCGAGACGACCGTCAGGACCGTCGCCGCTGATCCGACCCGCCGGAATCGTACGCCGGGCATGCGCTGGGCCGCGTTGGAGCACTCGAGACCAGTCGCCGTCGTGCCTGGATCGAACGACACACACGTTGAGGGGCCAGCATGAACCTCGTCGTCGGGGCGCTGATCGTGGTCGTCGTCAGCGCGGTCACCATAGCCGGCATGCTTTTGGTACGCCGGCGCGCACCGGAAGGGAGCTACTTCAGCGACGGCGACCGCGCCTCGGGCGTCTTCGGCGTACTGGCCACCGGGTTCGCACTGCTCCTGGGTTTCATGATCTTTCTTGCGTTCGAGTCCTACGATGAGTCGCGCTCGGGAGCCGAGGCGGAGGCGACCCTCCTGGTGCAGCAAGTCGAGACGGCTCAGTTCCTGCCGAAGGCAACGGCAGCGGAACTGACCGGTGAGTTGGTGTGCTACGGGCGGTCGGTCGCCGGGATCGAGTGGGACGCCGTCGACGCCGGCACGTTGGAGGACGCGGTCAACCCGTGGGGAGCGGAGATGTTCCGCACGCTCCGGACGGTCAACCCGCAGACCGCGACCGAGCAATCGGCCTACGACCGCTGGATGGACCAGAGCGCCCAGCGGCAGCAAGCACGCAATGCCCGTATTCACGGAGCAGAAGGAATCATCCCGCTACCGGTGTGGTTCGCGCTTTACTCAATCTTCGCGGTGATCTTGGTCTACATGCTGTTCTTCGCCGACCCGGCCGAGGGCGCAATCACTCAGGGCATGCTGATGGGGGGTGCAACCGTGGTCATTACGGTACTGATACTCCTCCTGATGTTCTTCAACCATCCGCACGGCAACGGGTTGGGCACACTGCAGCCCACCTCCATGGAGCGATCCCTGCGTCTCATCGATGCCGCGATAGACGTGGCCGGGCTGAAGGTGACTCCGCCCTGCGACCAAGCTGGCCGGGCAATCTGAGATTGGTCCTCGACGGAGCCCGGTCAGGATCAGGAGGTGATCAACAAGACGACGGCGTGCGACGCACCATGCCACAGCCAGCGGAAGGAATCGGCATCAGCAAAGCGGAAGTACCGGAGAACCAAGTGACCGAACACGCCCCTGAGCCCGCGGAAGAACCTGAGAAGCGACCGCCTGGTCATGTCCGGGAGACCGTCGTCATCGTCGTGCTTTCGATCACAGCGGTGCTGACGGCGTGGTGCGGTTTCGAGTCGTCCAAGTGGAGTGGCCAGATGTCCATCGCCTTCAGCCAGGCGTCCAGCGCCCGCATCCAAGCCGCGAGGCAGGAAAGTATCGCTAATGCCGCCCGCCAGGCCGACCTGAGCATTTGGAGCGTGCACGTACAAGCGCGTGCTCAGGGCGACAACGCCCTCGCGACGTACGTGGAGAGGCGCTTCACCCCTCACTTCCTGGTGGCCTACAAAGCGTGGATCGCCCAGAGGGAACCGACAACCGGTCCGTTCAAGATGAAGGAGTACGTCCCACCTGGAATGACCGAGGCCGCGGCTGCGGACCAGCGCGCCGACAGCCGTTTCGCTGATGCGCTCATCTTCAACCAGCGCGCGGACAACTACACCATCCTCACTGTGCTCTTCGCATTGGTCTTGTTCTTTGCCGCTGCGTCGACGCGGTTGGGCCGCCCGCGCGCCCAATGGATCTTGCTGGGGGTGGCGATCATGTTTCTCGTCACAGCCATAGTGATCCTGGCCACCTTCCCGATCGACTTCTGATCGACGTACACCCAGCTCGGCACGAAGCCGTCACCGGAATCTAGTCGAGGAATGTCGGAGTTGGCCTTTTACCCGGTGCGGGTGATGCGGGTCTGGAGTA
>DATEWO010000284.1:0-20225 GCA_035257925.1 Propionibacteriaceae bacterium
GGGGCCGCCCTGTACAACCGGCTGCAGGCGCAGCCTGGTTTGGTGGTCGCCAGCGTTGGGGATGCTGCCACCGGGACCGGCCCGGTCTGGGAATCCTTCAACTTCGCCGCCATGGCGCAACTGAAGACGCTCATGGATCCGGATCACCGAGGCGGACTGCCGGTCATCTTCTTCATCGTCAACAACTTCTATGGCATGGGCGGCCAGACGATCGGGGAAACCATGGCGTACGAGCGCCTCTCCCGAATCGGCGCTGGCATCAACCCGGAGAACATGCACGCCCAAACCATCGACGGCAACAACCCGCTTGCCGTCATGGACGCCATGACTTCGGCTCGGCAGCACATTGCAAACGGGGACGGTCCGGTACTCATCGACTGTCAGACATACCGTTTCTCCGGACACTCCCCCAGCGACGCCTCGTCGTACCGCACCAAAGACGAACTTGATCTTTGGGCAGCGGCCGACCCCATCACGGCCTACTTCAACCGACTGGCGGAGGGCGGGGTTGTCGCCGTCACCCGACACGAGGAGTTGAAGGCATGGGCGGAACGAAAGATCAAGGCCGTTCTCGAGGTAGCGATCGACGGCACCGAATCCCCTCGGCTCAGCCTGCGCCACGACGCAACCGTCATGGCGAAGATCACCTTCAACAACACAACCGTTTCGGCCGAAGATGCGGCCCCGGCTGAGACGACGGTGCCGCTGGCAGAGCTGCCGCACCTCGCGTCGTTGGCGAAGAAGTCTCGTAGCGGCCTGGTGGACGGCAAGGTCGCCAGTGGCGCGCGGGCGATCACCTTTCGCGACGCGCTCTTCGAAGCCGTTGCTGCTCACGCTGCCAGAGACAATCGGCTTGCGCTGTGGGGTGAGGAGAACCGCGACTGGGGCGGCTCCTTCGGCGTCTACCGTGGTCTGACTGAACTGCTTCCACGGCATCGGCTGTTCAATGCACCGATTTCGGAGGCGGCGATCATTGGGACCGGCGTCGGCTACGCGCTGAGCGGCGGTCGTTCCCTGGTCGAATTGATGTATGCCGACTTCATCGGTCGGGCTGGCGATGAGATGTTCAACCAGATGGCCAAGTGGCAACCGATGTCCGGCGGCCTGGTGCAGATTCCCATGGTTGCTCGGATCTCCATCGGTGCGAAGTACGGCGCTCAGCACTCCCAGGACTGGAGCTCGATGGTGGCAGGCGTGCCAGGCCTCAAGGTGGTCTTTCCTGCCACTGCCCACGATGCCAAAGGGTTGCTCGCGGCGGCACTCGCCGGGAACGATCCGGTGATCTTCTTCGAGAGCCAGCGCCTCTACGACATGCCGGAAACCGTCTTTCCTGAAGTCCCGTCGGAGTACTACGAGACACCGATCGGACAGCCCAACGTGGTACGCGCCGGGAATGATCTTTCGATACTGACGGTTGGTGCTGCGCTCTATCGAGCACTGGAGGCTGCCACCCAGCTGGAACAGCAATACGACCTCTCCGTCGAGGTGATCGATGCCAGGTCACTGGTGCCCTTCGACTACACAGCAGTCCTGTCCTCTGTTGCCAAGACGGGACGGCTCATCTGCGTTTCAGACGCGAACCTGCGGGGAAGCTGGCTGAACACCGTAGCCGCCAAGGTCAGCGCCGAGGCGTTCGATGACCTCGACGCTCCCGTCGTCGTCCTGGGCGCACGGAACTGGATTGCTCCGCCTGCTGAGATGGAGTGGGAGTTCTTCGTCACTCCGGAAGACATCCTGGACGCGATCCATACCCGCGTACTGCCGCTTGCCGGTCACCGGATCCAGGAAGGGCCAGGTGCGGACGGCACGCTCGAGGAGTCGAGGATGGGTATCTGATCGAGGATTTGTTGTGCTCTCCAGAGAACTTTTGGGATATCCATCGGACGCCCGTGTATTGATCATCAACGCCGACTAATTCGGAATGTATCCGTCCGTCAACAGCGCGGTTGTGAAATCGATCGAGAACGGATTGTGAGCTCCTGTAGCGTCATGGCGCCGTGCCCAGGTGCTCGCCGGGCGCTCGAACTGCAGCTGCCACCCGGCCTCAGCGAGTGGGCCGTGCACCCGGGCCTGGCTGACGGTGCGTCTCGCAAGATCGACGACGGATGGAAGGTCCGCAGTACTGATCTTGAATTCTCGAGCTCACGAGAAGCCCGTGAGGCAGTGCGCCACGAGGGCATCATGATCATCGACTACAGTGCGATCAAGGATGCGTGGTCGCGCCAAGGGCTGGATGATCAAGCGGGTCATCGACCGCCTCGGTGATGAGCATCTCTCGGCCTGGGACTGCCGGTTGAGCAGCCCTGCACGCTCCTTGTCGATCAGCCGGCCGCGGGAGCCGACGGCTAACTTCTGACTTCCTGAACGTTCAGATTTCGGCGGCCCGCTACGGCAATAGCGTCTCGGTATCGTATCCAGACGCCAGCCGCGCTTGACATTGCGGCCGATTAGCATCCATGATCAAAGTGTTTTGCACAACGTTTGATCGAACGCAAAGCATTGCCAACAATTGTTACGCACGGCGTTTGATCGGCAAGGCGATGGTTAACAGGAGTTTTGCACGGTATTGATCGAGGCAAAGCATGGCTGACGACGCTACAGACACAGCTTTCGGGTTCATCATCTTCATACTCTTCCTCGCCCTCTTGGGATACGCCGCGGGCGGTGGTAGCTGGCCGTCGTCTTCCGCTGACACAACACCCGCGGACCCAACGACGACCTACCCCGACAACACGCCCAATACCTCAACAGCGCGAGCCGAAGACAACATCCCGGGCGGCAAGCTGGAGAGCTGCACAGGCAAGATCGTCGCGAACAAGACAGCGCGTAGCAGCAACGGCAACCTCAACTTGAAGATCTACTACACCGAGGACAACGACCGGAACTGCGCCGTGGCCACCCGGGTTGGGTGGGCGCCCAGGACGCAAGGTCGGATGACAGTCAGGCTGCGATTCAGCGACTACGACGGCACCCAATGGCCGGAGTATGCGGTTGCGTGGAGCCAGCCCCACACGACTCAACTGGGGGGTGTCTACCTCGATGACACCTACAATCGGTGCATCTCCGCCTCCGCCACCTACGCGCCCTACACCGGAATGGACAAGGTCACGGTGAACATCGGCCCGAGTGGCTGCAACTGAGCGCCATTAGTCGTTAACGGAAGCCTCAACGGCCGGTGCCGGCGTAGACAACAGCCTCTTCGGCGGCATCCAGACCCAGCGCAGTGTGTGCTGCCACAACGGCTCGATCAACATCTTCTTGATCAACAATCACTGAGATCCTGATCTCTGACGTGGAGATCATCTCAATATTCACTCCGACGTCCGCGAGCGCAGAGAAGAACTTGGCGCTGACGCCCGGATGGGATCGCATGCCCACGCCGATGACCGAGACCTTCCCGATCTGGTCGTCGTAGAGCACATCGTCGAACCCGACATCTGCCTTCAGCGCGTCGAGCGTTTCCATCGCGGTCGTGCCATCGGTCTTGGGCAAGGTGAACGAGATATCGGTACGCGAAGTCTGAACCGCGGATACGTTCTGCACGATCATGTCGATGTTGATCTCTGCGTCGGCCACCGCCGTGAAGATCCGCGCGGCCTGGCCAACCCGATCCGGAACACCGACAATAGTGATCTTGGCTTCACTCCGATCATGTACGACACCGGAAATGATTGCTTGCTCCATGGCGCTTCCTCCCTGCGACTCTTGCACCCAGGTACCGTCCTTGTCGGAGAATGAGGACCGCACATGCACCCGTACGTTCTCCCGGCGCGCATATTCGACGCACCGTAGATGCAAGATCTTGGCGCCACAAGCCGCCATCTCCATCATTTCCTCGTAACTGATCTTGGACATGCGTCGCGCGCTCGGCACGATTCGCGGATCGGCTGTATAGACCCCGTCGACGTCTGTGTAGATTTCGCAGTGATCGGCGCCTAGCGAGGCCGCTAACGCGACCGCGGTGGTGTCGGAGGCACCTCGACCCAGGGTCGTCACATCCTTGGTGTCCTGTGCCACCCCTTGGAATCCGGCCACGATGACGATGTCGTTGCGATCAAGGGCAGAGGTAATCCGGCCTGGCGTGATGTCGATGATCCGGGCGTTTCCATGGGTGCCGGTGGTAATGATCCCGGCCTGCGAGCCAGTCAGGGAACGAGCGTGCATGCCCTGGTCGTGGATCGCCATGGCAAGTAGCGCCGCACTCATCCGCTCTCCGGCGGTCAGCAGCATGTCGAGCTCGCGAGGTGGCGGAAGCGGGGACACTTCGAGCGCCAGGCCCATCAGGTCATCTGTGGTGTCGCCCATTGCCGAAATCACGACAACCACGTCATGGCCCAGCTGTTTGGTCGCGACAATTCGCTTGGCGACCCGCTTGATGCTGTCAGCGTCGGCCACGGATGAGCCCCCGTACTTTTGCACTACGCGGCCCATAGCGGCTCCTGTCCCACGCCCGCGAGTCTAGTGGTTTCGTCCTGCGAGTGATCTTTGACCAGCCGTGCCCCAGTGGATACTGGTGGTTGTGACTGAGCCGTCCGCACCCGAGCCTGATCCCGCCGAGCAGGCGCCTCAACACCAGCCGGCCGACCCGGCGAATCGACCAATTGAACCTCGAATCGGCGATGCCGACCGTGACCAAGCTGTCGCTTTTCTGCAGGAACACATGGCGAAAGGCCGGATCGACGCATCGGAGTTCGACGATCGGATGAGCCGGGCACTGAAGGCCAAAACGGCCTCGGAGCTCTCGAGTCTGTTCGCGGATCTGCCTGACCCTCGGCCGTCAACGGCGTCCGACGCCACCACCTACCAGGCGCCGCCGTGGCAGCAAGCGGCACCACGTTCGTTTGAAATCCCGCCCTGGCAGCGCACCCCGGCCGCCAGCCCCGGGATCGCGCACCACATTCATCCGGCAGCGCCGCAACGTAGCAAGGCTGACACCGTGCTGGCTGTTCTGGCCGCCGCCTCCTGGCCGGCGGTCCTCTTGTTTTGCTTTGCCACCAGCTGGAGCTACTGGTGGTTGATCTTCATCCCGATCTTCATCTCCTCCATCGCCAGCAATCTGCGGAAAGGGCGGGGGCGCAACGGATGAGCGATTCACAGACTGTTCGCTGGGGAATCGTCGGACCGGGCCGCATCGCGTCTTTGGTGATCAAGGACTTCCCGCACGTCGCGGGTGCCGAGGCGGTAGCAGTAGCCAGCCGCTCCACCGAGCGGGCGCAGGCCTTCGCGACGGAGCACGGCCTGCCACGCGCGTACGGGTCCTACCAGGAGATCATGGCCGATGCGGACATCGATGTGGTCTACATCGCCACACCGCATCCGCAGCACCACGCAATCGCACTCGCCGCCATCGCCGCCGGCAAGGGCGCGCTGATCGAGAAGACCTTCACCGCCACCGTGGCCGGTGCCGAGGAAGTCATTGCAACCGCTCGGGATCGCGAAGTCTTTGTCATGGAGGCGATGTGGACCCGCTTCCAGCCCGCCATCGTGGCCGCTCGGGCACTGATCGACGACGGGGCGATCGGCGAGGTTCGGCAGCTACAAGCTGATCTTGGTGTGGACCGGCCGTACGACCCTGCCGACCGGCTGTTCGACCCGGCCCAGGGTGGCGGCGCGATGCTCGACCTGGGGGTTTATGTGGTGTCTTTCGCGCAGTACTTTCTCGGCACGCCAGATCGGGTCGAGGTGAGCGGGTCGCTGGCGCCGACCGGTGTCGACGCCGAAGGCGGTCTGCTGCTGGGCTATGACGACGGTCGGGTCGCGACGTTGCTGATATCGCTGAAGCATCACACGCCGGGAGCAGCGCGGATCCAAGGCACGAAGGGTTGGATCGAGGTACCCCCGAGGTTCCATCATCCGCATCGGATCGTGCTGCATCGCCGAGGCCAGGAACCGGAAACGATCAGTCGTCCGCCACTGGGAACTGGTTACTCCCATGAGTTCATCGAGGTGACCGAGGGCGTACGCGCCGGCCGCACCGAGAGCCTGATCATGCCGCTGGAGGACACCCTCGCCGTACAACGGGTCTTGAACGAAGCATCCGAGAAACTCGGCGTCTACCACAGCGAAGACAGCTTGGTCGCAGTCTGATTTTTTGGACGCTCTCCTTTGAAAACTGGTCACCTACCACAGTCCTGTATCGATTTAGACAGGTGGGTTGTGACCGGTTTCCTCGGGGAACTAGGCGGCGCTTGGGTCTTAGACGTCGACGTAGCGGCGACCCTCGAACGCCCGGCCGAGGGTTACCTCGTCGGCGTACTCAAGATCACCACCAACCGGCAGCCCGCTTGCCAGCCGACTGACCCGTACGCCCATCGGCAGCAGCAGCCGGCTTAGATACGTAGCTGTCGCCTCGCCCTCAAGATTCGGATCGGTCGCCAAGATCACCTCGGTCACCGTGCCGTCAGCGAGTCGCAGGCACAGCTCGCGGATCTTCAGGTCAGCCGGTCCAATCCCGTCGATCGGGCTGATCGCGCCGCCCAAGACGTGGTAGCGGCCGCGAAACTCGCGGGTACGTTCCACCGCGACCACATCCTTCGCCTCCTCGACTACGCAGATCGTGGTCTCGTCGCGGCGTGGATCACGGCAGATCCGGCATCGGGTGTCTTCAGACACGTTGAAGCAGATCTCACAGAACTTGACGGTCTCCTTGACCAATTTGAGTACGTCGGCGAGCCGCAGCACGTCATCCCGATCGGCGGCCAGGATGTGGAAGGCCAGCCGCTGGGCGCTCTTCGGGCCGATCCCGGGCAGCCGCCCGAGCTCGTCGATCAAATCCTGGATCGGGCCCTCGTACATGCTCAGAAAGGCAGTCCGCCACCCATGCCCAGCCCACCGGCAAGTGGACCTAGCTTGCTGGCGGCAACGGCTTGGGCCTTGTTGGTTGCGTCACGTACCGCGGCCACAATCAGATCGGCCAGCGTCTCGGTGTCACTCGGATCAACTGCCTCGGGCTTGATCACCAGGCCCACCAGCTCGCCTGAGCCAGTAACGGTCGCAGTGACCACCCCACCACCGGCGGAGCCCTCAATCTCCATCTCGGCCAGCTCTTGCTGAGCGTTCAGCAGCTGCTCCTGCATCGCCTGGGCCTGGGCCAGCAGTCCGGACATGTCGCCTTCGGGAATCATCGCGGGCCTTTCGGGGGTGGGGGTTCTCGCCCGCCCAGCCTATGCGCCGTGATCCTCCTCGGCGATGATCTCCGCGCCCAGGTGGCGTGCCAGGAGCTGAGTCTGCGACTCGGCGTTCTCGTCCAGGTCGCTGTCGTCGCGGCTCGCGGCCGCATCTGGGTCCTCAGCGATGGGGTTCGGGGCACCGTTGGTGGTGCGGGTCGCCGAGATGTCAGGTGCTGATGGTGTGGGTCCAGCGGGCGGCGGTACCGCCTGCGACGTACGCGATGCTGACTCCGATGAGGTGGCGCCGGGATCCACCATCGTCTCGACGGCGAAGTCAGCACCCATTACGACGACAATGGCCTCGCGCAGCACGTCCTCGTTGCCCCCGCGGGCGAAGCTGTCGCGCGCGCCGGTGTTCGACATCGCCAGGAGCAAGGTGCCATTGCGTAGCTCGGCGACCTGGGCATTCTGGCTGAGCAGAATCCAGGTGAAGCGGCGCTTGCCTTTGACCTCCTCGAGCACCTCTGGCCAGAGCCGGCGTACGTCGGTGACGGAGAGACCAGCCCCCTGCTCAGCGGCGGGGCCAGATTGGGTGTCCGCAGCGGAAACGGGGGCGGCGGCACTCGTAGAGTCTGCCTGAGGCGTCTGCGGCGGCAGCGGTGGCGTGATCTTTGGCACTGAGAGCGGCGAAGTCACGCTCGCGGTTGGTGGGCTGGGTTCCGGCGGAGTCTCGGGCTGCAGTGTCTGAGGCTGGGCTGTCTGAGGTTGGGCGGAAGCTGGTGGGTTCGTCGAGCCCGTCACTCCGAGGCGTCGCTCCAGGCGGTCCAGCCGTGCATGCAGGCCGCGGTCGTCGACGTCGGCGCCGGGCAGCAGCACTCGGGCACACATCAGCTCCAGATGTAGCCGCGGCGCAGTGGTGCCCCGCATGTCGGTAAGCCCGGCGGCGATCACCTCCGCAGCCCGAGTCAGTTCGCCGGCGCCCAGCGAGGCGGACTGCGAGGTGAGGCGTTCGGCCTGGTCAGGGGCTACATCGACGAGCCCGGACGGCATCGCATCGGGCACGGCAGCGACGATCACCAGATCGCGGAGCCGGCGTAGCAGATCCTCAGCGAAGCGCCGCGGGTCCTGACCGACCTCGATCACCTTGTCCACACAGGCGAATACCCCACCCGCGTCACCAGCCGCGAAAGCATCGACGAACTCATCGAGCAACGAGTCCGGTGTGTATCCGAGCAGGGCAGCCGCCTGTCGGTAGGACACGCCGGATTCATCGGCACCGCCCAGTAACTGGTCCAGCACCGAGAGCGAGTCCCGCACAGAGCCGGCGCCGGCACGTACCACCATCGGCAGCACGGCGGGCTCGACCGATATGCCTTCCGCTTCACAGAGCCTGGCCAGGTAATCGGTCAGCAGCCGCGGCGGTACCAGTCGGAAGGGGTAGTGGTGGGTGCGCGAGCGGATCGTGCTGATGACCTTGTCCGGCTCAGTGGTGGCGAAGACGAACTTGACGTGCGGCGGCGGCTCCTCGACGAGCTTCAGCAGAGCATTGAAGCCTGCCGTGGTCACCATGTGGGCTTCGTCGACGATGTAGATCTTGAAGCGACTGCTGACCGGAGCAAAGAAGGCCCGCTCACGAAGATCGCGAGCGTCGTCGACGCCGCCGTGGCTGGCTGCATCGATCTCGATGACATCGATACTCCCCGGGCCATTGCGGGCCAGATCCCGGCAGGACTGGCACTCGCCGCACGGTACGGCCCGTGGTCCCTTCTCGCAGTTCAGGGCTCGGGCGAGAATCCGCGCAGAGGTCGTCTTGCCGCAGCCTCGCGGACCCGAGAACAAGTACGCGTGATTGACCCTGTTGTTCGTCAGCGCTCGTTGCAGTGGCTCAGTGACGTGCTCCTGACCAATGACCTCGGCAAAGGTGTCTGGTCGGTAGCGGCGGTAGAGCGCGAGAGGAGCTGGAGCGGCTGGGCGGGAAGCGGGCTCGTCGAACAGCGCCTCGTCCTGCGTGTGCTCGACCCCCTCGAGTCGAGGCTCTGAGAGCCGCAGGTCGTCAACGCCCGCTTCTTCCACGCATGCACCCTATGCCTGGATGGTGACAGCCGGGACGGGTGCCACGAAACCGCACGTTTGGGCGCTTGTGATCAGAAACGTCCCGATTCGGGCCATAAGACCGTGCGTCTCGGCGCTTGTGATCAGGAACGATCGGTCCCCATGCCCTGAGTACGCGAGTAGGCTGCGCTGCCGTGGAGCTTGACTGGGTGCTGTTCGACGCCGATGGGGTGATCCAAGGCACTCGGGCTGGCTGGATGGAGGAGTTGACCGCCTGGGCTGGGTCGAGGACCGACGAATTTCTGCTCGCCATAGCGGCGGCGGACGTAGCGTGCCTGACCGGGGCAGACTTCGGCGCGGCGATGCGTGAGGTGCTCCGGCAGTTCGAGATCGACGCTGCCGTCGAGGACGTCATCGATCAGCAATTCTGGATTGAGGTCAGGCCGCCGATGCTTGACGCGGTGCGCGCCGTGCGTGATCTTGGGTTGCGCTGCGGATTGGCGACCAATCAACAGAACCTGCGTGGCACGTACATGCGCAACTCGCTTGGCTTCGAGAAGATCTTCGACGAGCAGTTCTACTCCTTCGAACTCGGGTTTGCGAAGCCGGAGGCAGGGTATTTCCAGACGATCATGGACCGCATCGACGTCACACCCGATCGAGTGCTGTTCATTGATGATCATGAGGGCAACGTCGCTGGGGCACGTGAGATCGGAATCCATAGCGAGCTCTTTCCCAGTGACGGTGGTGTCGCCGCCCTGATCCCGATCTTGGCTCGGTACGGCGTACACCTGTGACGGTTCGGATTGGCATCTCAGGCTGGCGATATCCGCCGTGGCGAGGAGTGTTCTATCCGCCGGGTTTGCCGCAGCGCGATGAGCTGAGGTATGTGGCCGAGCGGATGAACTCCGTTGAGATCAACGGCAGCTTCTATTCCCTGCAACGCCGATCGAACTTCGAGACGTGGGCGGCGCTGGTGCCGGAGGACTTCGTCTTTGCCGTCAAGGGCGGGCGGTTCATTACGCACATGAAGAAACTGAGCGGCATCGAAACACCGTTGGCGAACTTCTTCGCCTCTGGGGTGCTCGCACTCGATCAGAAACTGGGTCCGCTCCTGTGGCAACTGCCACCGAATCTCGGCTTTGACCCGGGTCGGATGGAGGCGTTCTTCGGACAGCTGCCGCGCACGGCGGGGTCGGCTGCCAAGATCGCCGCCAATCATGATCAACGTGTAGCTGATGATCATTCCTTGATCAAGGCCGCTCACCCGAAGCAGCCGCTGCGCCATGCCGTCGAAGTACGACACGAGAGTTTCCGCACCCGCGACTTCTACCAGCTGTTGCGCCGGCACGAGATCGCACTGGTGGTTGCAGACAATCCAGGCCAGTGGCCGATCATTACCGAGATCACCACTGATCTGATGTACGTACGTTTGCATGGTCATGATCAGCTGTATGCGAGTGGATACAGTGATCGCGAGCTCGACGAGTGGGCGGCCAGGATCAACTCGTGGACTGAGCGCGGCTGCGATGTGTACGTCTACTGCGACAACGACGCGAAGGTCCGGGCACCATACGACGCCATGGGCTTGCTGGACCGGCTGGGCCTGAGCTCCGCAGGGCATTGATGGGACTGGAGAGAAAGCGGTCCCCCGCGTACCCGAAAGAGCTCACTTACCCTTGCTGCCGTCAAGCCCTGGGGGAGTTGGGCGAGTTATCGCCACACGGGGGACCAGAGACGAAGTGTACTCCGATCGGCCGGGGCCGATGAGTCTGAACGCCTCAGCAGGTCCACACCATAGGATCGGCTAACCGGAGTTTCTTCTTATGTCCACGACCAAGACACGCGCCCTCGACCTCAGCAGGGGCAACGATCGCGCTTTCGTGCACTTGCTGGTCAACACGCTGCTCGTTTCTGTGATCAACTTCACGGTCTGGTTCGCGATCACCTTCTGGGTGTTCCTGGAAACCAAGTCGGTGCTGGCAACGGGAATGGTTGCTGGCATCTTCCTAGTGACTACGGCACTCAGTGGGATCTGGTTCGGCAGTCTGGTCGACCACCACCGCAAGAAGACTGTGATGCAGGCCTCATCGCTGGTATCGCTGGCGTTCTATGCGGTCGCCTTCACGCTCTATCAGTTGACGCCGGAGCAGACATTCACCAATCCGGCGAGTGTGATGCTGTGGGTCTTCGTTGTGCTTTCAATGTTGGGAGTGATCGCCGGAAATATCCGGTCGATAGCCCTCATGACAATGGTCACTGTCCTCATCCCCGAGGATCGCCGAGATCGGGCCAATGGCTTTGTGGGATCAACCCTGGGAGTGTCATTCCTCGTCACTTCGGTCATCAGCGGACTTCTGGTGGCCGCGGGCGGCATGTTCTACGTCTTGCTGCTCGGCATAGTCGCGCTGGCACTGAGCGTCGTGCATCTGGCACTCGTCCAAGTCGAGGAAAGGCCCGTTGATACAGCGACACCAGACGCGGAGGCAGCGGATCTGCAGCCCAAGCAGAACAAGGTCGACATCCGAGGCACCTTGCGGCTGGTGCGCGGCGTACCAGGACTGCTGGCTCTGATCGGCTTCACCTGCTTCAACAACTTCCTCGGCGGCGCCTTCATGGCGCTGATGGACGCATACGGGCTCTACATGATGTCAGTGCAGTCGTGGGGTCTGCTGTGGGGTGCCCTCAGCACTGGCTTCATCCTCGGTGGTCTCGCCGTCGCGAAGACCGGCCTGAGCAAGAATCCAGTTCGGCTGCTGCTGCTGGTTAATGTCGCATTTTGGAGCGTGACCTGCCTATTCCCCTTGCAGGCCTCGGTGATCTTGCTGGCCGCGGGAATGGCCATCTACATGCTGCTGGTCCCGTACGCCGAAGCGGCCGAGCAGACGATCCTTCAGAAGGTTGTGCCCTACGAGCGGCAGGGTCGGGTCTTTGGCTTCGCCCAGAGTGTTGAGATGGCGGCGTCACCGTTGACGGCGTTCCTGATTGGGCCGATCACGCAGCTGATCTTCATCCCGTTCATGACGACCGGTGCGGGTGCAGAAACGATCGGCGGCTGGTTCGGCACCGGGCCGGACCGAGGCATCGCACTGGTTTTCGTCCTGCTGGGGCTACTCGGCCTCTGTGTCACGATCCTCGCGCTCTTCAGCCGGCCCTATCGCCTGCTCAGTAGGCGTTACGCCGGTGAGCTGGAGCCAGTGCTCACCGGTTAAATGATCTTCCTAGAGTCTGTGCCCTGAGCCTGTCGAAGGGCACACTTCAACAGGCTCAGCGCGCATACCGCCAGAGGCCAAGATTTCAGGCGTTGATCAAGGAACCCTCAGGAGTAATCGCGTCGGCATCCTCGTCGTCGAACCAGACACCGCCGGCACCGAGGTAGCGGAACTTGATCGCCTGACCGGCCGGCACTGCGACGCTGACGCTCCGTGTGCCGTTGCTGCGTCGTACCAGCTTGTGGACGCCAGGCTCCCAATTGTTGAAAGTCCCCACCGCTGAAACCGGTCCCTCGTGGATGTCATCCGGCAGGACGAACTGGATACGGGTGCTGGTGCCATTGGACTTGATGTGCAAGGACATGATCGATCTCCGTAATGGGTCGAGACGGTTGGTCTTCCGGCAGAGACTAGGTCAGCCTCAAAAGCAATGCCGGCACGACACACGGGGTGGCCCAACGGGGAGGCGCTCGTCGCTCGCCCGACACGTCTAGCGAGTGCGCACCAAACTCCCACGTCGAGCGCGGCCGATGGGCGATTGACGCGCTGTCGTCGAGACGATTACGAGCTTTGGACACAGCACTGACGTCCGGTTCGACCCCGCTTGCCTATGCCGGTAACCTTCCGCGCGGAGGATTCGCCTAGAGGCCTATGGCGCTCGCTTGGAAAGCGGGTTGGGTTCACGCCCTCGCGGGTTCGAATCCCGCATCCTCCGCCAGCTGGAAACTGTGCTCCGACCTGCGGAAACGCGCCCAGATCATGATTGCGCCTGCGAACTTCGACTTGGCGCAAGCTTCGAAGCGTGCGCCTTTAGTCTCAGTTCTCATCGAAGGCCTGTCCCACCCGCCTGTCTTGAACGTCTTGTCCCGGTCCCCCGCATCGGGAGACTCGAGCCAGATCCGGAAGACAGGTGGAGACGACCAGCGGAGCGCCCTCGGCCGATATGGCGGAGAATTGTTTGGTACTTGAGAATCCTGCATCGAGCTGCCCGCCGACCCTGCGGGATGCAAACACCATTGCCGAGATCGACGTGCCCGCTAGCTGGCATGACAAGATGCCTGGACGCGCGAGATAGGGAGATGCGATGGCTGCCGGGAGCTACCACTACGTGATCGTGGGTGCCGGGCCGGCGGGCTGTGTGCTGGCCAACCGGCTGTCGGCCGACCCCGCCTGCCGGGTCTTGTTGCTGGAGGCGGGCGGGTCGGACCGGAAGCGGGAGATCCGCATACCGGCGGCGTTCACCAAGCTCTTCCAGACCAGCTACGACTGGAACTACCGCACGGCCAAGCAGCCGCAGTTGTCGAATCGGGAGATCTACTGGCCGCGGGGCAAGACCCTCGGCGGTTCGACATCGATCCACGGTCAGGCGTGGACCCGGGGGCACCGGGCCGACTACGACGGCTGGGCGGGAAGCTGTCCGGGCTGGTCCTATGAGGAGGTGGTGCCGTATTTCCGGCGGGCCGAGCACCGGGTGGGCAGCAACGCCGGCGGGGTGTACGGCACCGCGGGCCCGCAGTACATCTCCGAGCTGCGCGACCCGAATCCGACCGCCGTGGCGTTCCTGGCCGCGTGCGCCGAGCTGGGCCTTCGCCGACTCGGCGAGCTCAACGAACCGGACAACACCGGGTACGCACCGACCCCGGTCACCCAGCGCCGCGGGCTGCGGCACAACGCCGCCGCCGCCTACCTGCGTCCGGTCCGGCGACGCCGCAACCTGACCGTCCTCACCGGGGCGTACGCCCAGCGGATCCTGCTCGACGGGTCCGGGGCCACCGGGGTGCAATACCGGGACGCGGCCGGGACGACGCAGCGGGTCACCGCGTCCCGCGAGGTGATCCTCAGCGCCGGTGCGGTCAACTCGCCCCAGCTGCTGATGCTGTCCGGCATCGGCGCTGCCGACCAGCTGAGGGTGGCCGGTGTGCAGCCACGCCACGAGCTGGCAGGGGTCGGGGCGAACCTGCAGGACCACCCTTCCTGCGCGGTGATCGTGCACTGCCCGAAGCCGGTCACCCTGTTCGCGGCCGACTCCCCGACCCAGCTCGCCCGCTTCCTGCTCCTGCGACGGGGGCTGCTCACCTCCAGCGTGAACGAGGCGATCGCCTTCGTCCGCAGCGACCCAGCTCTGGCCGCCCCCGATCTTGGGCTCATTCTGCTTCCCGTGCCGGTGCTGGGCGAGGGCCTGACCCCGCCGACCGCACACGGGTTCACCATCGGTGTGGAGCTCCTGCAACCGGACAGCCACGGGACCATCCGTCTGGCGAGTGCCGACCCCGCGGAGCCGCCGGTCATCGACCCCGGCTACCTCACGGCCGAGTCCGACCTGCATGGTCTGCGGGCCGGCCTGCGCATCGCCGAACGGCTGTGCGACACCGCCGCGCTGCGCCCGTACGTCGGCGCGCCCATGGCGCCCTGGCCGGGCAAGGTCGATGACGCGACACTGGCGACGTACCTCCGCGAGCACGTCCAGACGACGTACCACCCGGTCGGTACCTGCCGCATGGGAACCGACGACGCTGCGGTGGTCGATCCTGAGTTGCGGGTCCGCGGCCTGGACAGGTTGCGGGTCGTGGACGCCTCAGTGATGCCCCGGATCATCCGCGGCCACACTCACGCGCCGACCGTCATGATCGCCGAACGCGCCGCCGACCTCATCCGAACGAACTGGCACGAGCCCGAACCAGGCCGGTAGACACCGCCTGACGCTTCGCCTCTTTGCAGACGTGCCAACCTCGACCATGGTCATGACGGCGTCCAGATGCATATGCGTTGAGACGGTCCCGCCCGACAAGAACCAAGATCCGGGCTGCGGCTGCAGCCTTGATCATCGTGGAACCGTTCCCCGGAGCCTGACCTCCGGAAGAAATTTGATGCGTTTGCCGACGACATCACTGGACCGTGATGCGGGCAGCTCGGGTCAGGCGTTCTTCCAGGCGCTACAACCGGAACCAAATTCGCAAACTCTGAAGACGGAAATTCCTCTGGGCTCACCCTGGTGGCCGCAGCCGCTGCGACTGCCGTTGGAGTCGACGCCTGTCTGGACCTGCCCGGCCGAACTGAAAGGGGGTTCTGGAGACCCGCGGTACCAGTACTGGGCGAACACCCAACGACCGTCGGGTTCGCGATCACACCAATCGATCATTTGATGGTTCGATCTGACACACGCCACATTCGCGCCATACGCGACGCACGTATCGTGCGCCGCCGCCGGTGAGGCGGGAAATACAGCAGCCGCTACCGCAAGCGCAGCGATGGCAATTAGGGACTTGGGTTTGGTCACGAGTGCAGCTCCCCCGAGCAGGATTGGACGGTTTGGACATCGCAATCTGAGCAGGCATCGACCCCTTGTTCACGCCAAGCAGCCACCTGAGGGCACGATGATGACTGATCCGGCAAGTGCCTCATGATCACGCCGGCGCAGCTGCGCAACTAGCCCTAGTTCTGCCCGAGGTGCAGGAAGGCACCCACTTCCGGCTGCCCGCCTTCCAGGTTGCCGACTCGGTGCTCCTCGCTTTGCAACCCGACGACTACGCCGTGCAGCACGTCGACGCCGACACCCACGTTACGGCCGCCAACGCGCTCGCTGTCCGCCGTACTAGCGTGCAACACCAACGACTCGATCGTGTCCGCGACCGTCCCCAGGGGATTGCCTGCGCCAATGATCTCGCGCCGCAGACGCGCGGCTTCGATCCGGTATCGCGGGTCGGCGAGCGCGGACCGAACAGCTCGGCGCAGTCGGGCGGGCGTGGGGGTACCGGTGCGCAGGTTGATGCCGGTCCCTGACCAGGCCACTCGTCCGGCCACCTCCGGCTTGTCCTCGGTGGTCCCTGCGACGACCAGCGGCACCCCGTATGACAGCGCACGTTGCACGCCTCCGAATCCACCGTTGGTGATCATTACATCGGTGTGGGGGAGGAGCTGGTCGTAGGGCAGGAAGGTAGCGACGCGCGCGTTCGAGGGGAGCGGTCCACCCAGCCGCTCCAGCAGGGCCGACACCGGCCGGCCACCCGTCGAGGCCACTACCAATACGTTCTCCGTCGCGAGCCCGCGCAGTACGGGCACCAATAGCTTGCCGAAGTCGATGTTGTCCATCGTGCCCTGGGTCACGTGTACGACCGGCCACGAGCGTTGCAGATCGGCCCACCAGGACGGTAGGCACGACCCTTCCGGATCGGTCGACCGGAGTGGTCCGACGAAGCGCACGGTCGAGGGCAGCTCGCGTCGCGGGTATTCGAAGGCCGACACCGCCAGATGAAAGGTGACATCAAACTTCGTCACCTGATCGAAGTAACTGTCGGCGGTGGCGGGCAGGCTGAGCCCGGCCAGTGCGTCGTCGAGCGCATCCTGAATGGGCTTGAGGGGGCCACGCTGCAAGACAGCGTTGAGCAACCGGTTCCGTCGCCGGGTATGAGCCGACCGACCCGGATCGATTCCCGAACCGAATGGGGCGCAGTCGACGCTGGTCACCGACAGGGGGGTGGCCGAGACGCCCGCAATCGGTATCCGGTGTCCAGCCGGCACCGACAGTAGGACAGGCAGTACTCCCAAGAACGCGGTCTCGCTCACGACGGCGTCGTATGACTCGCTCGCCAGGGCATCAGCGAACGCGTAGTACTGGCTTCGCAGTGGGCGGATGAAGATGCCGATGATGTCGTATCGCCCGGCGGCCAAGCCCCGGAATCGCTTTCGGCCTGGCAGCCAGGCGTCCAGATTCGCATCGTCGTAGTCGACCGCCTCCGGCAGCGGCCGGAATGTCATCGCATGTGACTCCACCGCTCCCCGGTACTTCCGACCGGTCAGCATGGTGACCTGATGTCCGCGAGAAACCAGGCCGCGGCCGACCGTCAGCATCGGCGCCACGTGGCCGTAGATCGGCGTGCTGGTCAGCAGGAAGTGGGACATAGGACGGGTTCTGAGGCTACACACGCTCAGATCGGGGAAGCGCTCCGGCCGACCGGACCCGCGATACTCCGGCCAGGCCCAACGCCATCACCGTCGCGCCCACCTGCCAGCGTCGTCTTCGCCGGCGTACCTGCTCCGCATGCTCACGGCGGATTGCGGGCGCCACCCCGACGACTGGGCGCGATGACAAGCGACTCAGCACGTACGACCAGCCGTAGTAGTACCCGAAGGAGACGACCAAGGTGTAAAGCAGGCCCTGGTTCATCCGCCGGGATGACGTGGTGACGGCGTTGCTGCGATCCCAAACGATCCGGCCCTGGCGTTTCAGTCGGCGCAGCAGGTCGACCTCGTCACCGCCTTGGGTCAGGGTGGTGTCGTAGCCGGCAAAGCCCGCCCGGACGAAGGCGATGTTGGTCGCTGTGACGTAGAAAATCCGCCCGACCGTGCCGTAACCGACTGCGACCGCCGCGAACCACAGACGCGGGAAGATGGCCGCCCACCAGGGTGGGTCCTGGTATCGACAGGGGCCGGCGACCGCGGTGACGTTGGCGTGCACGCGGAATCGAGCATCCAGACGGGTCAGCCAGTCGACGGGATGGACGGTGTCCGCGTCAGTGGATACGACGATTTCGCCACGGGCATCTGTGGTGCCCCGCTGTCGCGCCGCGCAAACGCCGGGCTGCGGTTCGTGCACAACCCGGGCGCCGTTGCGGCGGGCAATGGCCGCGGTGTCATCGGTGCTGTTGTTGTCCACCACGATCACTTCGTACGGACCCGCGAAATCCTGTTGGTGCAAGGATTTCAGGGCCGACTCGAGGTATCCGGCTTCGTTATAGGCAGGTATGACGACCGAGAAGCGGTACGGGCCGGCGACGTCGTTCTCCGTCACGCGCTTCCGGGCTCCGCGGTGGCCAGCGGGACGGATCTGATCAGCCACAAGCCCGCCATGCTGACGAGGACCAGCGGCATCAGGAACCAAAAGACCGGCGTCAGGGCGTCGTTGTAGCTGGACACGATCGGCACTTTGAGGGCATCGGGATATTGAACCACCTGGGCTGGGGTCAGCGCGTAAGGGTCGAGCTGCGCGGCGGTTCCGCGCGGCACACGGTCAGCCAGGAAGGTGAGCAGGCGGCTCGTGAACATCGCCCCGACGACAGCCGAGCCAAGCGCGACGCCGATCTCGCGGAAGAAGCTGTAGGCCGCCGTCGCCGTACCCACTTGGGACGCCGGGGAGGCATTTTGCACAATCAGGACCAAGATCTCCAGCGCACACCCGATGCCCGCACCAAGCAGGAAGAGGTAGCTGCCGATCAGGCGCAGCTCCGTCCCGACGGTGAGAGTTGAGAGCAGCGCCAGAGCAACCGCGACGAGGGCACAGCCGAGGACCGGAAGCCACACGTACTGACCGGTCCTCCGGACGATCTGCGCCGAGCCAGCGCTGGTCACCGCCAGTCCGGCGATCAAAGTGAGCATCAGCAACCCAGCGCCAGTCGCCCCCAGCCCGTTGACCATTTGCAAGTAGGTCGGCAAGTACCCGATCGCGCCGAACATCGCCACCGCCATCACCAGACCGGCGATCGTCGCCGCTGTGAAGGTCCGATTCCGAAACAGTGCCAACGGGATGATCGGGTCGGCGGCCTGGCGTTCAGCGGCGATGAAGACCGCACTGGCCAGTACGGCGATGGCGCTGATCGAGACGATGACGGGCGACTCCCAGCGGTAGACGACGCCGGCCCACGACGCCACCAAAACGATCGCCGTCACAGCGACTGTCATCGCGACGATGCCGGTGACATCGATCCTGACCGGTCTGACGCGCCCGCGGGCCGACGGGAGGAAAGCGGCACCCGCGGCAATCGCCGCTACCCCCAAGGGGAGGTTGATCCAGAACGCCCACCGCCAGCCGAGCCCTTCGGTGAGCCATCCACCAAGAACGGGGCCGAGCATCGCCGACAGCGCAAACACCGCGCCCACGACGGTCATGGCGGCAGCCCGCTCCCGGGCCGGGACGACGTCAGCAATGATGGCCTGGATCAAGATCAGTAAGCCGCCGCCGCCCAGCCCTTGAACGGCTCGGGCCACGATCAGCCAGGTCATGTCGGGGGCCAGGCCACCGAGCAAGCATCCGGCCACGAAAACCGACATCGCGGCGATGAACAGCGGCTTGCGTCCCAGCAGGTCGCCGAGCTTTCCGTACACCGGCATCACCACCGTTCCCGCTAAGACGTAGGCGGTCGTCACCCACGACATGCGGTCCACCCCGCCGAGTTCTCCCACGATGGTCGGCAGAGCGGTGGAGAACATGGTCTGATCCAGTTCCGCCAGCAGGAGACCAAGCATCAGCCCGACGAAGAGCAGGGGGGTCATCCGTTGGTTCGTTGGGGTCGGAGCCGTGCGCAGCGGTGCTTCGCGGACCGTCATCGGGGGCGCCGGGGCCGCGACATGCTGCATGAAAGTCGGTTCCATCCGGTTGGCTAAGGGTTCTTGCACGTTTTCGTCCCTGCGCCCTAGGACGGATGCGCCCACGCCCCGCCAAATAGGTGGATCTGGGGTCTCGGGGAATGTTCTTGATTGATGCTCAGTCCGCGCCGGCAAGGGCGGTGTCGGGTCTGCGGCTGGCCCGCGTGCCCTGGGCGGCCAGGAGGAGGATCCCGACGGCGTACGTTGCGGTGAGTAGTGGACTGGCGGGGAAGGGCACCAGCGCGCCCAGCAGCACGATCGGGATGGCAGCGACCGGCCAGGGCCAGATCGAGCGCACTTTCTGGGTGGTGCCGCTGATCACCAGGGCGACCCCGGCCAGAAAGAGGGCGAGCCCTGAGGCGAGCACCCCGCCGGCGACCGAAGGTGCAGCCTTGTCCGGGTGCACGATCAGCTCCTCCAGACCAACCCCGGCGAGCACGATGCCGAAGGTCAGCGGCAGGTGACCGTAGACGAATAGGTCGTGCCGGGCGTC